>JAIXSF010000051.1 GCA_027484835.1 Rhizobiaceae bacterium
CATGACGTCCACGGACTCCAAGAAATCTGTTGGCCGGCTCAAGAGCCGGCCTCAGTTCCTCGCCGTCAGGCACGGCGAAGCGCGAAAGGGTCGCACGTTTCTTCTGGAAGTGCTTGACCGCAAAGACGACGCGCCGGCCCGCGTGGGCTTCACAGTCACAAAGAAACACGGCAATGCAGTGGAACGAAACCGCATGCGACGCAGGCTGAAAGAGGCTGTGCGGCTGAATGCGGCGTTTGCAATGCAGCCGGGACACGACTATGTCATTGTCGCCCGGCGCGAGGTGCTGGATATCCCGTTCGATCAATTGTCACGACAGCTGATCCACCGCATCGAAAACCGCCAGACGAACAACACACGGTCCAACAAGACCGCTCCCAGGAAAGAGTGATGCAGAACAACCGCAACTATTTCATCGCGATTGCCTTATCGGTGGTGATCGTCCTCGCCTGGCAGTTCTTCTACATGAACCCGCGCATCGAAGCCCAGCGCAAGGCGCAGGAAATCCAGATCGCGCAGCAGCAGGCGCAGACCGAGCAGCAGACGACGGCTCCGGCGGCGACTGCCGATGGCACGCTTCCGGCCACCGGTGCGGCCAATCCGGCGGCGAGCCGTGAAGCAGCGGTTGCCAAGACTGCCCGAGTCGCCATCGAGACGCAGGACCTGATCGGCTCGATCAACCTGACCGGCGCGCGCTTCGACGATCTCAAGCTGCAGAAGTATCGCGAGACAGTCGATCCCACGAGCCCGTTGGTGACGCTGCTCAACCCGGCTGAGACGCCGAATGCCTATTTTACGGAACTCGGCTTCATCGCCGGTGAAAATGCCGGCTCGGTGCCGGGTCCGAACACCGTCTGGACGGCGCCTGCCAACGCCAAGCTGACCGAAACAACCCCGGTCACCCTGACCTATACGAACGAAGCGGGCCTTACCTTCACCCGCACGATCGCCGTCGATGAACACTACATGTTCACGGTGGAAGACAAGATCATGAACAACGGTGCTGCCTCGGCCAGCATCGCTGCCTATGGCCGCGTCACCCGCTACAACAAGCCGTCGACGCCGTCGATCTTCGTTCTGCATGAAGGCTTCCTGGGTGTCCTCGGCGCCGAAGGCAGCCTGGTCGAGCACAAATATTCGGATATCGAGGAAGAGGCCGTTGCCAATCCGAAGGCGACCGGCGGCTGGCTCGGCATCACCGACAAGTACTGGGCCACTTCGCTCATTCCGCAGCAGTCGCTGCCCTACGAGTCGCGCTTCACGCATTTCACCGACGGTCAGCCGCGCTTCCAGGCCGACTTCAAGAACGATGCCGTCAGCATTCCGGCCGGCCAGAGCACGACCGTGAAGACGCTGATCTTTGCCGGTGCCAAACAGGTCCCCGTCATCGACAGCTATGAAGCGTCGCTCGGTATCCCGAAGTTCGACCTGATGATCGACTGGGGCTGGTTCTACTTCATCACAAAGCCGATGTTTAAGATGATGGACTACTTCTATCATCTCGTCGGCAATTTCGGTGTCGCCATCCTGCTCACCACCATCGTCGTCAAGCTGATCTTCTTCCCGCTTGCGAACAAGCAGTATGCCTCCATGGCCAACATGAAGCGCGTGCAGCCGAAGCTCGAAGAGTTGAAGACCAAGTATGCAGACGACCGCATGGGCCTGCAGCAGGCCATGATGGCGCTGTACAAGGAAGAAAAGATCAACCCGGTGGCTGGCTGCTGGCCGGTGCTCCTGCAGATCCCCGTTTTCTTCGCCCTCTACAAGGTCATCTACGTCACCATCGAAATGCGCCATGCGCCGTTCTTCGGCTGGATCCAGGACCTTTCGGCGCCCGATCCGACGACGTTCCTCAACCTGTTCGGCCTGCTGCCGTTCGAGGCTCCGACCTTCCTGCATCTCGGCATCTGGCCGATCATCATGGGTATTACCATGTGGCTGCAGATGCGCATGAACCCGACGCCTCCGGATCCGACCCAGGCGATGCTGTTCAACTGGATGCCGGTCATCTTCACCTTCATGCTCGGCTCGTTCCCGGCCGGTCTGGTGATCTACTGGGCATGGAACAACACGCTCTCGGTGCTGCAGCAGTCGCTGATCATGAAGCGCCACGGCGTCGAGATCGAGCTGTTCAAGAACATCGGCAAGATGTTCCGGCGAAAGCCGGCGCAGACCAAGTGACTTCAAAAGCCCCGGCCATGCCGGGGCTTTCTCTTTGCGCCGAGATCAACCGATGACCAATACCGCTTCTACCCCGCGTTCCTTTCTCGGGATCGCCCTTGTCCTGGGCTCCGCCATTGCATGGAGCTATGGCGGCGCCATCCAGCGCTTCATCGGCGTGACAGACAGCTGGACGATCGTGTTCTGGCGCTGCCTGTTTGCCGGGCTCTTTCTTCTCGCCTTCATGCTGATCCGCGATCGGCTCGACGGCACCATTCGCCTGTTCCGTGCGATGGGTTGGCCGGGCTTCTTCATCGCCGCCGGCTTTGCGCTCGTCTCCACCTTTTTCGTTCTGGCCGTTTCGATGACGCCGGTCGCGAATGTCGTGTTGTTCATGGCCTCGATCCCGCTGTTTGCTGCCCTTCTCGCGCGCGTCGTGCTCGGCGAGCCGATCACACCGATCACCTGGGGTGCAATCTTCGCCGTGATCCTCGGCGTCGGCATCATGGTCTCGGCCTCGATCGGCGAAGGCGGCTCTGTACTCGGCCTGACACTTGCCGCGGCGATCCCCGCAATCTTCGCCTGCATGACGGTCGTCACCCGCCGCCATCCCGGCATCCGCATGACACCGGCTGCATGCGGCGGTTCGTTCATCGCCTGCGCGATCGCCGCGACACAGGCCGGCGCCTTTGCCGTTGGCGTCCAGGATTTCGCCCTGCTGTTCTGCTTCGGCGCTCTCAATCTCGGTCTTGGCATGGCGCTTTATGTTACCGGTGCGCGGATGATCCCGTCAGCGCTTGCAGCCTTGCTCGGCACGGCCGAGATGATCCTCGCCCCGGTGTGGATGGTCCTCCTGCATGACGAGATCCCGTCGGGTCGCACGATCCTTGGCGGTTCGCTCGTGATGGCTGCCCTGTTTACCTATCTGATCAGCCACGCGCGGCAGGCGTCGCGCCCCGTCCCGACCGCTGCAGCTTGACTTTCCGGGTCAAAACCCGGATCTGTCCGGCTCAAGAAAGGCCAGACCCATGACCGCGACACACGACAAACCCGACCAGCCGCTCTTCGGCCGCCCTTGGATCTTCATCCGCGGCGTGCCCTCGATGGAGTTTCTGCCGCCGGAAGGACCGCTCGAAGTGGCCTTTGCCGGCCGATCGAATGTCGGCAAGTCATCGCTGATCAATGCGCTGGTCGGCCAGAAGGGATTGGCACGTACCTCCAATACGCCTGGCCGTACGCAGGAGCTCAACTACTTCGTGCCCGAGGGTTATTCCGGCCAGGGCGGCGACCTGCCGCCGATGGCGCTCGTCGACATGCCGGGGTACGGCTATGCGCAGGCGCCAAAGGAGCATGTGGACGCCTGGACGAAGCTTGTTTTCGATTATCTGCGGGGTCGCGCGACGCTGAAGCGCGTCTATGTGCTGATCGACAGCCGCCACGGGCTGAAGAAGAACGACGACGAGGTGCTGTCGCTGCTCGACAAGGCGGCCGTGTCCTATCAGATCGTTCTGACCAAGACCGACAAGATCAAGGCGCCGGGCGTCTTGAAGCTGATCGCCGAGACACAAGAGAAGATCAGGAAGCGGCCTGCCGCTTTCCCGGTGGTGCTCTCGACGTCCTCTGAAAAAGGTGACGGCCTCGACCAATTGCGCGGGGCAATCAGCGAGGCCGTCGGTCGGAGCCTTTGACGCTCAGGCTCCGATCAGGTCATTCCGGGCCGGCGGCGGCCCGGTCAAACCTTCGTTTCCCGGGACTTACATCTTCGGCAGGATCACCGCGTCGACGACGTGGATGACGCCGTTCGACTGCTTGACGTCGGCGATGGTGACGGTCGATACGCCACCGTTCTCGTCGGTCAGCGTGACCTTGCCGTCAGCGGCCTTGGCCTTCAGCACGCAACCACCGACCGTGGTCACATCGTGCTCACCGCCGTCATCGGCGATCATCTTGACGAGGGCTTCTGCCATCACGTTGGCGGCGACCACATGGCAGGTCAGGACCTTCGTGAGCTGTGCCTTGTTTTCCGGCTTCAGCAGGGTGTCGACCGTGCCGGCCGGCAGCTTGGCGAAGGCGTCATTGGTCGGTGCGAAGACGGTGAACGGACCGGCGCCCGACAGGGTTTCAACGAGACCGGCTGCCTGAACGGCGGCAACGAGCGTCGTGTGATCCTTCGAGTTGACGGCGTTTTCGACGATGTTCTTGGTTTCCAGCATTTCACCACCGCCGACCATCGGATTGGCGGCATAAGCTGCGGCAGCGCCGGCCAGGATGGCAACGGAGAAAGCGATGGGGCGAAGAGCGGTCTTGAACATTACGGTTTCCTCTATCCTTGGTGTTCTCGATCCGTGTCCCTGCTATTCGGGCGGGACATCGGGGGTTCGTTCCTCAGCGGGAACACCACCAAGGACGGCGGGTCTTCCAAACAAGTTTCAGGCGGCTCGAGGAAATCGGCCGCCTGAAACATATACTATTGATATCAAAAGATAATTTTATTCGTCAGGGACGAATTTCGCCGAGTGCGACCACAGGTCCAGTGGCTTTACCCGTCGGCGAACCGCCAAACGGTTCAAGGCTTACGGCCAGAACGACGCCTTCCGTCAGGCGCGCGCGGAGATCCTCGGGCACGTCGAGTTCTCCCTGGCCGGTCTGCGGCAGGATACCAAGTGAAATCGGTGCCTGTTCCCCTTCAACGAGCCAGAGCTCAAGGGATTTCTCCTCGGCGCCGCCGCCGGCGACCGGGGTCACGGCAAGGCGGCCTGAGCTTCCATCGTAGCGGGCATGGAGCGCAATCGCCTGGTTCTCACCGGCAAGCTCAGCCGTCAGTGCGGCCTGCGGCTTGGGACGAATGCGTTCGGCATAGTCGAAACCGACCAGGACACCGAGCGCCGCGATCGAGGCAAAGCTCAGGCCCCGCCAGAGAAGAAGCGAATTCCAGAGGCTGGCTTTGACCGTACCGGCTGCAGCGGGCGACGCAAAAAGCCTGTCTTCGATCTTCGAGAGGAGCTGATCCGGGGCCGGCACGTCGGCGTAATCGTCGTTGAACTGCGTGAGGTTCTCTTCCCAGCGCTTGACCATGGCGGCAAACTGCCTGTCATGGCGCAGACGCGCCTCGACCTTTTGTCGCTCGGTTCCACCGAGGACACCCAGGACGTATTCGCCCGCGAGAACTTCATCCCGCGACCGGTCTCCCTTGCTTTGGTCAGGCGTGCTCATCCATGCACTCTCTCAGTTTCAAAAGGCTGCGCCGCAGCCACGTACGCATCGTGTTCAGCGGAACGGCGAAATTGTCCGCCAGCTCCTGATAGGACAGACCCTCTACATAGGCTTGGCGAACCGCCAGAGCCCTATCAGGATCCAACGCCTCCAGGCATGTGTCAATGCGCCCACCTTCGGACCGCAGCACGGCATGCTGCTCCGGATCGGGTGCCAAATCGGCAATATCGACCGCAGCCTCGATGTCTTCCCCCTGCGGTCGGCGCGCCCTCAGACGGTCGATACAGTGGTAGCGAACGATGGCGCAAAGCCATGGATAGGCGTTATCGCCCGCGCCCGTGTAGCTGCCAGCCTTGTGCCAGATCTTGACGAACACATCCTGGAGCGCCTCTTCGGCCTCTCCCCTGTCTTTGAGCATACGCAGACAGATGGCGAAAAGTTTCGCCGAAATGCGACCATAGAGCAAGGAAAAGGCGGCACGGTCTCTCAAGGCCACGCGGGCCAGCAAACCGCCGATGTCGTCGCGTTCCATGGAGCCCCCTCATGCAGTGGCTTAGATATAGCATTCCATATTCGGTGGACAATGCGACGAGAAGAAGAAGCATGTCACGCGCCGCTTATATTGCGGCTCGATTATTCCCTACCGGCAACACATGCGCTAAAAGGCCGCGATCCAAAGCGAGGTTTTCCATGTCAGCTTCCGAAAGCGAAATCCAGGCCCGCCTTCTCGTCCAGGCGCTGCCCTTCATGCAGCGCTATGAGAACAAGACGATCGTGGTCAAATATGGCGGGCATGCCATGGGCAATCCCGAGCTCGGCAAGGCGTTTGCTGCCGATATTGCGCTTCTGAAGCAGTCCGGCGTGAACCCGATCGTTGTGCATGGCGGCGGCCCGCAGATCGGCGCGATGCTTGCGCGCATGGGCATCGAATCGCGCTTCGAGAACGGTCTTCGCGTCACCGACCAGAAGACGGTCGAGATCGTCGAAATGGTTCTCGCCGGTTCGATCAACAAGGAAATCGTTGCGCTGATCAATCAGACCGGCGAATGGGCGATCGGTCTGTGCGGCAAGGACGGCAACATGGTCTTTGCCGAAAAGGCGCAGAAGAAGGTGCGGGATCCCGACAGCAACATCGAGCGTGTGCTCGATCTGGGCTTCGTCGGTGATGTCGTCGAAGTCGACCGCACGCTGCTCGACCTGCTTGCCCGCTCCGAGATGATCCCGGTCATCGCCCCGGTTGCCCCCGGTCGCGACGGCGCGACCTACAATATCAATGCCGACACCTTTGCCGGTGCGATTGCCGGCGCGCTCAACGCCTCGCGTCTGCTTTTCCTGACCGACGTGCCGGGCGTGCTGGACAGGCAAGGCAATCTGATCAAGGAACTCTCGGTTGCCGAAGCGCATGCGCTGATCAAGGACGGCACGATTTCCGGTGGCATGATCCCGAAGGTCGAGACCTGCATCGAGGCCATCCAGGCCGGCGTGCAGGGTGTCGTCATCCTCAATGGCAAAACCGCCCATTCCGTTCTGCTCGAACTCTTCACAGAGACAGGTGCCGGCACACTGCTTGTCCCTTGAGACCTCGACGCTTGCCGCTGCCGGTCACTCGATCGGCAGCGGTCTCTCCAGCTTCTCGCTACCGGGCGTCACGGTCCGCATCGAGAGAACCGCGATCAACACGATCGCATAGGCGATGAAGTTGTAGATCAGACCGAGGCTCATGCCCTCGGCGTAGACGGCCTTGCCGCTCAGACCCTCGGCCGCATTGCGCGCCAGATCGGAAAAGAAGATCTCGCTGACGATGGCAATGCCGAGCGCACTTCCCACCTGCTGGATTGCCTGAAGCGCGCCCGATCCACCGCCTGCGTCCTGCGGCGGCACTCCGGCCAGAACCAGCTGGAACATGGGCGCGATCGCAATTCCCATACCCAGCCCGCTCAGCAGGAACCAGGGCAGAAGCGCGATGCGATCGACGGCCTCGCCCACCGACTGGATCTCACCCCGCAGCAGAGCCATGCCGACGGTGACCATGACCACGCCCACCACGACACGGATGCGTGGGGTGATGTTGCCGAGGCGGCCCGAGATCAGCGAGGCGACGAAGATGCCGACGGAGAAAGGCACCGTCGTCATGCCCGACTGCAGCGGTGTCAGCCCATAACCCTGCTGCAGGAACATCGCGAGGATCAGGAAGAAGCCCGGCAAGGTCGAGAAAAAGGTCGCCGTCATCAACGAACCGATGACGTAGTTGCGGTTCTTCATCAGTGCGACCGGCAGGAGCTCCGGCGCCTTCAGCCGGTGCTGGCGCCGTTCCCAGAGCGCGAAGGCGATGCCGAACGGCACGGCCATCGCGAGCATGGCGAAGCACCAGGCCGGCCAACCGAAGCCACGCCCCTCGATCAGCGGAAAGATGACGCAGAAGATCGTGACCGCCGCGAGCGCGATACCGCCGAAGTCGTTCTTCAGGCCGGGCTTTGGCGGCAGGGCCGGGATCAGCTGCCAGCCGAGAAGGATGGTCATCATCCCGACTGGAATATTGATGAGGAAAATCGGCCGCCATCCAAGATCGAAGAGGTTGAGCGCGATCAGCCAGCCCCCGAGGATCGGACCCGAGACGGCCGCGAGCCCGGCGCTGAGCCCGAAGAGCGAAAATGCCGCCGCGCGCTCCTTCGGCGGGAACATCATCTGAGCGATCGCCAGGACCTGCGGCGTCATGACGGCTGCTCCCGCTCCCTGCAACAGACGCGCGGCCACCAGCCAGCCGATATCGGGCGCGAGACCACAGAGCAGCGAGGCGGAGGTGAACGCCGCGACGCCGGCGATGAAGACCTGCTTTTTGCCCCGGACGTCACCAAGTCGACCGAACGGCAGCAGGCCGAGCGCGAACACCAGGACGTAACCGGCCACCACCCACTCGATCTGGCTTGATGTCGCGCCAAGCTCCGACTGGAGACTCGGCAGCGCCACATTGACGATGGTGACGTCGAGCAGGTTCATGAAATTCGCGAGCATCATCACAATGAGCGCCGTCCAGCGCTTTGGGTATGCCTGCCCCTCGGGTGCATGCGTTGCGCCCGCGGGGCTTTTGGCGGTGGCGGGTGTCTCGGTCTGCATTCTTCTCTCCCCGCCCTCGGCGCGCTTGCTTCGTCCGGTGTATCGCGCAGCAGAGAGGGCCGCAACCGGATGAACAGCTGCGGCGAGGATAAGCGCCTCGCGCGATGTGCCTGTTACAGCAGAACCAGCAACAGCACTCCAAGAACGATCAACACGCAGCCAGCTATCTCCAGCCTGTTGATGCTTTCCTTGAAGAAGATCACCGACGACGCAAAGGTGAAGAGCATCTCGACCTGAGCCAAGGCTTTCACCACCGCCACCTGCTGAAGTGTCATCGCAGTGAACCAGCCGAAGGAGGCCGTGGCGCCGACGAAGCCGACAAGCGCGCTCACCTTCCACGCAGACCGAACACGGGTGAGCTCGCCCCGCTCGCGCCAGGCCATCCAGCAGAGCATCGACAAGGTCTGGATGGTGATGACGACACAGAGCGTGTAGCCCGCCTGCACCATGGCATCGGGTCTGGGCAGGCTCGGCGCCAGCGAGAGCGAGGCGGTGCGGTAGGCAATCGCGGAAATGCCGAAAAAGAAGCCGGAGGCGAGGCCGATCAGGGCCGTGCGACTGGTAACCGAAGTGACCAGGCTCAAGGGAGTGAAGGTTGTGCGGGCCACCGAAATCAGCATGACGCCAAGGATGGAGACGAGGATTGCCGCCGCGGTGCCAAGGCCGATCGTCTCGCCGAACAGTATCAGCGCCAGCAACGCCGCCTGAGCCGGTTCGGTTCGGGAATAGGCTGTTCCGACCGCGAAGTTGCGGAAGGAGAAGAGATGAACCAGCAGGAAGGTGGCCGCGATCTGCGCAAGCGCGCCAACGATTGCCCAGATCGCGAAGGTCAATCCGGGAACCGGCAGCGGACGGCCGAGGCCAACATTCAGAATGGCAAGATAGAGGAAGGCAAACGGCAGACCGAAGCCGAAGCGCACGAAGGTGGCACCGGTCGTGCCCATTCGGCCTTTCAGATGTTTTTGCAGCGTCGAGCGCAGGTTCTGCAGGAAGGCGCTGCCAACCGTGATGATGGCCCAGAGTTCCATGAGAGAGTGTCCAGAAAAGCCGCAGCGCGCGTCAGCAGTCTTGCGGCGAGGTCGGAAAGAGTGACGGGTTGGCCCTGAGCGCTTGGCGCGCGGGCCGGTTGGCTCAGATCTGACGGTGGCGAATGGTGCCTGCGCTCACCGGATGGAAGCGCGACGGCAGGCGCTTGCGGTTCTGCAGGACCACCAG
>JAIXSF010000360.1 GCA_027484835.1 Rhizobiaceae bacterium
TCGCCACCCCGCCTTCGGCCTTGCGTTTTGCCACGAAGGCATCAAGCTCTTCCTCGACACCAGGGTCGATCGGCGGGCGCTCGTACGTGGCGAGTTTCTCCTTGAAGACGCGGTTGGCGTGATCGTAGGTGGTCGGGCGTCCTGCGTCTGTCCAGGTCTCGAAATTGCGCCAGTCGGAGAGGATCGGCGAATAGAAGGCGCTCTCGTAGCGGGCCAGCGTATGGGCGGTGCCGAAGAAGTGGCCGCCCGGGCCGACTTCGCGGACGGCGTCGAGGGCAAGCGCATCCTGGCTGACGTCGAGAGGGGTGAGGAACTCCGCCACCATCTGCAGCAGGTCGACATCGAGGATGAACTTTTCGAAGGACGCTGTTAGTCCTCCTTCGGTCCAGCCGGCCGAGTGCATGATGAAGTTGCCGCCGCCTTGCGTCAGCGCCCAGAGCGAGAAGACACTCTCATAGGCCGACTGGGCGTCGAGCGTGTTGGCGGCATTGGTGTTCGACGTGCGGTAGGGGATTCCATAGCGGCGGGCGAGCTGGCCGCCGACGATCACTGCCTTCATGTATTCAGGCGTGCCGAATGCCGGTGCGCCGCTCTTCATGTCGACATTCGAGGTGAAGCCGCCATAAACCACGGGCGCGCCGCGCTTGACCATCTGGGTGAAGGCGATGCCGCAGAG
Source organism: Rhizobiaceae bacterium (assembly GCA_027484835.1). Lineage (GTDB taxonomy): Bacteria > Pseudomonadota > Alphaproteobacteria > Rhizobiales > Rhizobiaceae > Allorhizobium. The sequence goes on from JAIXSF010000360.1 coordinate 677, forward strand.
GGCTTCGGCATTCTGCTGGACGACGGCGCCAGCGATCGTGACCGGGGCCATGGCGCCGGCCAGCGTGAACGGCGTCATCACAACGACCTGGCCGCGCGAGGACATTTCGATGATGCCCTGGAGCATCGGACCGTCGAGGCGGAGCGGCGAGGACGAGTTGATGATGGTGAAGAGCGAGGGCTCGGTTTCCATCTGCTCCATCGAGATGCCTCGACCGATGCGGGCGATCTCGATGGCGTCCAAATTGCGCTGCTTGCCGAGCGAGTAGCAGTGGAAGACCTTGTCGGTCAGCTTCACCATGTCGGAGAGGCAGTCGAGGTGGCGGACCGAGGCGTGGATGTCGATCGGCTCGACCGGGTAGCCACCGGTCGTGTGGATCACGGAGGAGGACGGGGCGAGATAGAAAAGCTTGCGGAAGTCTTCCTGATTGCCGGCGCGGCGGCCGCCCTCGCGATCGGCGACGAAGGGGGCGGAGGCGATCTGGGCGAAGACGAGGTTGTTGCCGCCCATCTTGACGTTGCGCTCGGGATTGCGGGCGAACATCTGGAATTCGCGTGGGGCGGACGCGATCATGTCCATGATCAGGCCGCGGTCGAAGCGCACACGGTCCGAGCCTTCGGTGACGTCAGCGCCATGCGCCTTCATGATGGCGCGCGCCTCCGGCAGCATGATGTCCATGCCAATCTCTTCGAGAATGGTCAGCGACGCTTCATGCATTTCGTCGAGGGCTGCGGGGTCGAGCAGCTCGGTCTTGGTCAGACGATTGACGAGATTGCGATACTTGCCGGCCGCGCCCGTACGGGTGCGGTCCCCGCCGCGCCCGCCGGTGCGCCTGCGGCGCTCGCCGCCCGCGGAATGGGTTTCAGTCTCGGACAAGGCGGTGGTGCTAATGTCGCTCATGGTCGATCCATTGTGTCAATCTCGACATCAAGTCTCGCAGGTTCGCGGCTCAAAAGGCATTGCCGTTTGCGACGAAAAACCGGCTCATCTGGAACAGTGGCCTGGGCGGGTGGTTGTCTTGCGGTGGGAAGTCCATTTCGGTTTGCTTTTTAAGTATAAGGCGGGCGTTTGCTTACCCGCTGTTTACCAAAACCAGTCATTGATCGAGGTGTGAACAGAGATTTGACCCGGGGAAGCACCTTGCTCGAGCTAGTCCGCGACAAGATTGCCGCGCTCGACCTGCCTTCCTACGTGAAGGACAGCGAGCTGCGCTATGTCGCGGTCAATGCAGCCTTTGCCCGGCTTCACAACCTTCCTGTCGATAGCTTCATTCGTCGCCATGACCGCGAACTCTTCGGGGCCGACCCGGAAGGTCTTCGTGACGATCGCGAGCGCCGGGTCCTGGTCTTTGGCGAGGAAGAGGCGTTGCATCTGCGGCTGGATCCCGCAGGGCCGAGCCACGTCCTGCATATCGAGCGGTTCTTCGACGATGACGACCGAATCTATCTCTTCGGTTTCATGGATGCGGAGGACGTCGCGACGCCTGTTGCTCCTTCTGGCGCTGCCTCGCTGCCTTCCGTTGCCCTGTTCAAGGCGGTGCTCGAGCAGTATCCCATCGCGACCTATGTGCGTGACGCGCAACACCGTCTGCTCTTTGCCAACTGCGCCTATGCGCAGATGGTCGGTCGCCCAATCGCGGACCTGATCGGGCGGACCGAAGAGGAGAATTTTCCCGAGCTCGGCCGAAACTATTTCGAGGGCAACCAACGGGTACTCGATCAGGGGATCACCGAGGAAGTTCAGGACATTTTCATCGCCGCAGACGGAAGCCGGATCCCGGTCCTCAGCCGCACCGGAGCCGTGACCGGAAGCGACGGCGCCCGCTACATCGTCGGCTCGATCAGCGATCTTTCGCCGCTCCGCCAGGAGCAGAAGAAGCTCGAAGCCGCCCGTCACGAATCGGAAGCGCTTCAGACGCACCTGCAAAGCCTGATGGCGGCGCTTCCGGTCGGCATTGCTGTCCTCGATCAGGACATGACAATCGTCTTCGTCAATTCTGCCATGGAAGCCATGACGGAAGTTGGGGCGCCCATCAAACTGGAGGGCATGCATTACGGCGACTATCTCCGCATGGTCATGCGGATCGCGATGCCGGCGACCTCCGATCTCGATCTGGAGGAGAAGGTTGCCTTCCGGCTCGAGCAGTTGCGCAATCTTGACGATGGGCCTCTGATCGACATGAAGACGCCATCCGGGCGTGCACTGGCGGCCGGCAGCCGGAAGATCGAGGGTGGACGCATCCTGATCACCTTTACCGATGTCTCGGACATGTATCAGCGGGAGGAGGAAACACTTCTCTATCGCGCCGCACTCGAGCAGATGCCGGTGCCGGTCTTCATCCGCGATCCGGACCGCAAGATGATTTACGTCAACAAGGCTTACGAGGACCTGCACGGACAGCGTCGCGAGGACATCTATGGCCTGACGGAAGAAGAGCTCTGGCCCGAGAACGGCCAGATCATGAAGGAAGAAAACCTTCGGCTCTTCGAGACCGGTGAAATGATCGAGAAGAACCGCGACGTCGTGGTTCGCGATGGCGAAGAAATTTCGGTGATCACGCGCCTCAGCCGCATCACCACGGCGCAGAACAAGCGCTATCTCGTCGGTTCCGTGAACGATGTCTCGATGATCAAGAAGGGCCAGGAGGCTGTGGTCGCGGCCCAGGCGCGCGCCGAGGCGCTTTATGACGACATGGTCTCCATGCTGCAGGTCATGCCGGTCGGCGTGGTCATCCTCGGTGCCGATTACGTCGTTGAATTTGCCAACGAGAAATGCCGCGACATCTGGCAGTGGCCGGACGACTTGCAGCTTCGCGGGCTCTCCTTCCGCACCTATTGCGAGGAAAACCATCGCCGCGGCTGGGCCTGGCCGGGCATCGACTTCGAGGAGGGATTCCGTCGGCGCATAGCCCAGTTCGATGCGCTCGAAGGTTCGCATGTGACCGAGCTCGCCTATGATGACGGCAAGTTCGTGCTGGCCACGATCACCCGCCTGCACGACCGGAAGATCCTGCTCACCTATTCCGATCTGAGCGAGATGCGCGCCCGCGAACGCGAAATCGATCAGGCGCAGCAGCAGCTGGAACGGCTCGGTCGATTCGTTCAGGAATCGATGCGGATGATGACGCAGGGCCTGATGATGATCGAGCATGGCCGGATCGCGGAGGTCAATCCGTCGTTCAGCTGCATTCTCGATCTGCCCGAAGGCCTCGTCGTCGAAGGGCACAGCTGGCGGGCGATTTTCGAATACTGTGCAGCGCGCGGCGACTTCGGCACGGATGCCCACGCGGTCCTCGAACAATGGCAGTCCGCGCTGCAGAGTTCGAGTGCGGTCTCCACCAACTTCCTGGCGAACGGCAAGACCTGGGTGAAGCTGGAGGCCACCTTCGGCGGCGACCGGAGCTGCGTGGTGGTTCTCACGGACTTTACCGAGCTGAAGGCGCGCGAGGCCGAGCTCGAAGTCTTGCTCGCCAGGGCCGAAGCCGCCGATAAGGCCAAGTCCGACTTCCTCGCCAATATGAGCCATGAGATCCGCACCCCGATGAACGGCGTGCTCGGCATGGCCGAACTCCTGTCCAAGTCGGAGCTCGACAGTCGCCAGAAGACATTCGTCGACATCATGGTGAAGTCCGGGAATGCGCTGCTCACCATCATCAACGACATTCTCGACTTCTCGAAGATCGATGCCGGTCAGCTGAAGCTCCGGAAGTCGCCCTTCGATCCCGTGGAAGCGATCGAAGACGTGGCGACCCTCCTGTCGGCCGCTGCCGCGGAAAAGGATATCGAGCTCGTCGTGTCGGGCGACCAGTCGGTCGAGCACACCTATCTCGGCGATCCCGGCCGCTTCCGGCAGATCGTGACCAATCTGCTCGGCAATGCGATCAAGTTTACCGAGAAGGGGCATGTGCATGTCGACGTCTCGACGGGGCCCACGGTCGACGGGATCTCGCTGCTGCGCCTGCGGATCGAGGACACCGGCATCGGTATCCCACCCGAAATGCAGGCCAAGATCTTCGACAAGTTCTCGCAGGTCGATACCTCGTCCACGCGCCGCCACGAAGGCACGGGCCTCGGGCTCGCGATCACGGCGGGCCTGGTCCGGCTGATCGGCGGTCAGCTGGACGTGACGTCGGAAGTCGGCAGAGGGTCGATTTTCACGGTCGAATTGCCGCTTCCGATCGTCGCCGAGCGACGCCGCCAGAAAGAGCTGCCGACAACGGTCAAACATGCGCGGGTGCTCGTCATCGACGACAATGCCGTCAACCGCCGCATCATCAGCGAGCAGCTGACGGTATGGGGCTTCGATGGGCTTGCCGTTCCGGACGGGCCGACGGGTCTCGAGATCCTTGGAGCCGCTCATGCGGAAAATCTCGCGATCGACGTGGTCATCATCGACTACCAGATGCCGGATATGAACGGCATGGATGTCGCGAAGGCCATCCGCAGCGATCGACGCTTTGACGACATACCGCTGGTCTTCCTGACGTCCATGGACATGGTGGGTGATGACCGGCTGTTCGAAAGCCTGAAGATCCAGGCGCATCTGATGAAGCCGGCGCGGGCAAACGTCTTGCGCGGCGCCATCATCGACGTTGTGCGCACGTCACGCGTCCATGGTGCGAATGCCGCGCGTTCCCGCCCGATCGTTCCTCCGGTGCCGGTTGTATCCATGCCACGGCCAGTCCCTCCGCAGCATGAACCCGTCGCGTCTTCGAGCTTTACCAACGATGTCGGTCTCAAGGTTCTGATCGCAGAGGACAATCCGGTCAATCAGATCGTTTTCCGGCAGATCCTGACAGGCAGTGGCGTCGCCTACCGCATCGTCGGCAACGGCGAGGAGGCACTCGCGGCCTGGCAAAGCGAGCCGCCGGATCTCATCCTGATGGATGTCTCGATGCCGATCATTAACGGCCATCAGGCAACACAGGCGATCCGTGCTGCGGAAGAGGGCACCGGACGCCGCATACCGATTGTTGGCGTCACGGCCCATGCGCTCGACAGTGACCGCGAGGCATGTCTGGCGGCCGGAATGGACGACTATCTGTCCAAGCCGATTTCGCCGGAGCTTCTGATGCGCAAGATCGAGCAATGGGGCGGCAAGCCAGTGACGCTGCTGGCCAGCGCCGAAGGGTGATCAGGCCGAGCGTCTGACACCGCAGAGCATTTCCCGTTTTCCGGCAAAGCCCGGCCGCCTTTCCAGATCAAAACCGGCCGCGATCAGATTGCGTCGGACAAAGCCGGCTGCGGCATAGGTCGCGAAGCTGCCACCGGGCTTCGTCGTGTCGTGGACCCGCTGCATCAATTCGGCCGACCACATGGCACTGTTGCGCGAGGGCGCAAAGCCGTCGAGGAACCAGGCATCGAAAGTGAGCGGGCTTGTGGAGAGATTGTCAAAAGCATCGCCGCAGACCACGGATAGGCGTGTCTGGTCGTCCAGATCGATCGTCACAATGCCCGAGGGATCCGTCGGCCAGTGAGCAACCAGGCCCTGGCGCTCGGCGTCGATCTCCGGCCAGCGCGACAATGCCCGATCAATCTCGTCTGCCTGCATCGGAAAGAGCTCGAAGGAGACGAAGTGCAGGCTCGCCCCCGCGATCCGATGGGCCTTCCACTGACGCCAGGTCTCGCAGGCATTCAGGCCCGTCCCGAAGCCGAGTTCACCGATGGTAAAGGTCTCTGCCGTCTTCCAGCGCTCGGGCAGACCATTGCCCGCCAGGAACACATGGCCGCATTCCAGCCGACCATCCGTCTGGCAATAAAAATGATCGCCAAAGGCGGTGGAAAAGGGCATATCGCCGTCGTGCCAAGTGAGCGGTGCCTGAGTGTCGCCGGTGCCTGGCGGATAACTTGAATGGGTCATGGTCATGTCCGATAAAACGGCTGCGATGTCAGGTCAATTGCGGGCAGACCTCGTGATCGTCGGTGGCGGCATCATGGGCCTCTGGGCAGCGCTGAAAGCCGAGCGGCGCGGGCTGCAGACGATCCTGATCGATGCCGAGCGCACCGGCAGTGGTGCAAGCGGTGGCCTGCTGGGTGCGCTGATGGCCCATATGCCGGATCGCTGGAATGAGAAGAAGCAGCTGCAATTCGACGGACTGCTGTCGCTGGAAGCGGAAATCGCGCGCCTCGAAGAGGAGTCCGGTCTCTCGGCCGGCTATCGTCGTTGCGGACGGCTGATCCCGCTGCCGAAGCCGCATTTGCGGCCGATTGCCGAACGCCATTCGCGAGAGGCGGCAACCAACTGGTGCCAGCAGGGCAGGGACTTTGCCTGGTCCGTCATGGATAACAGCCCATATGCCGATTGGCCGTCACGCGAATTCTGCGAGGCCGGTGCCGTCCTTGATGCATTTGCCGGTCGGGTGTCGCCCCGCGCCCTCACTGCGGCGATCCGGGCTGGTCTGCAACAAACGGGGCGGGTGCAGATCCTCGAAGGGGCGGCCGTCCGGTCGATCGATGCGGCTCGCGGCCAGGTTTGGCTCGCCGACGGTTCAGCCGTTGGCTTTGGTGATCTTCTGGTTGCCGCCGGCGTCGGTTCCTTCGCGCTGCTCGATGCGATCGGGCCGGCGCTTCAGAAATCCCTCGGTCGCGGCGTCAAAGGGCAGGCGGCTCTGTTGAAGGTCGACCTCCCTGCCGAACTGCCGCTTCTCTACCTCGACGGGCTCTATGTCGTGCCGCATGAGGGTGGGCATGTGGCGATCGGCAGTACCAGCGAGAACCGCTATGACGAACCGTTCTCCACCGACACCCAGCTCGACGCCCTGATCGCGGAAGCGCGCGCGCTTGCCCCGGTGCTCAAGTCGGCCGAGGTCGTCGAACGCTGGGCAGGCCTTCGTCCCAAGGCGATCGACCGCGACCCGATGGTCGGACCGCATCCCGATCATCCGAAGATCCACGCGCTGACCGGCGGCTTCAAGGTGAGTTTCGGGATTGCCCATCTGCTGGCCGATGCGGCTCTTGATTCGATCGCGGGCCAGATATCGCCTCTGCCTCACAGCTTTTCGCTCGCCCATCACGTTTCGGTGGCTGTCGATCGGGCGCGCGGTGAGGAAATTACCGAAATACCCTGAAAATACAGGAATACCGACGATCAAGGAGCGAGAAATAGGGGCGCGCGCTTCGTGATACTGTCATGCAAATCACCTATCCACCGGGTTGTAACGGCAACTGCTAAAGTTCCGTCGCGAGCCAGTGCGAGGTGCTCGACATGCGCTATGCCATCTGCTTTACGCCGCCTGCCCGTGATCCGCTCGCCGAAGCAGCGGCGCGCTGGCTCGGCCGCAACGTGTTTTCCGGCGAGGCGGAAGAGCATCCGGGGCTGAAGGGCATCGGTGTGCACGAGATTGCCTTTCACACCGCGCTTCCGCGGCGTTTCGGGTTCCACGCCACTTTCAAGGCACCCTTTCGCCTGAGTGATGGATCGAACGAGGCCTCGCTGCTGCGCGAACTCATGCATTTTGCCGGTCGCATGGACCCGGTCGTGCTGGATGGGCTTTCGGTTGGCCGCATTGGTGATGTCTATGGCCTCATTCTCCAGCGACCCTGTCCGGAGATCGATCATCTCGCAGCCTCCGTTGTCCAGGCTTTCGACGGCTTTCGCGCACCGCTCTCCGAGGCGGAAATCGAGCGGCGCAATCCCGAGCGGCTGTCGGCGCCGCAGTTCACCAATCTCAGCCGCTGGGGCCATCCTTACGTGATGGACGAGTTTCGCTTTCACATGACGCTGACCGGACCACTGCTTGCCCGGGATTTCCCGCGGATCGAGCAGGCCCTGAAGGCGCATTTCGACCCTGTGCTTGCCGAACCCGTCGTCCTTTCCAATCTGGCGCTGTTTGTCGAAACCGAGCGCGGCGCGCCGTTCACGGTACATTCGCTGCATCCACTCGGGCGAGTTTCCAGCCGCAAGATCGCATGACGCCTGTGCGCTGCAGCAAATTGCGCGTTTTCCATCTCGACAGGTGTCGCCGTCGCCAATAGCCTCGCGTCAAAACACGAGAGGTGAACCCATGACGACTGCTACCTATCCTCGCGATCTCATCGGCTATGGCCGTGACATTCCCGATCCGAAGTGGCCGGGCGATGCCCGTATCGCGGTGCAGTTCGTGGTGAATTACGAAGAGGGCGGCGAGAGCTGCATTCTCGATGGCGATCCCGCCTCGGAATGCCTGCTGTCGGAGATCGTCGGCGCCCAGCCTTGGGCCGGCCAGCGGAACCTCAACATGGAATCGATCTACGAATACGGCTCGCGCGCCGGCTTCTGGCGGCTTTGGCGGATGTTCACCGAGCGCAAGGTGCCCGTGACGGTCTACGGCGTGACGCTTGCCATGGCGCGCAACCCGGAGGCGGTTGCGGCGATGAAGGAAGCCGACTGGGAGATTGCCAGCCATGGCTATCGCTGGCTCGAATACAAGGATTTTCCCGAAGAGGTCGAGCGTCAGCACATTCAAGAAGCGGTTCGCCTGCACAAGGAACTGACCGGCTCGCATCCGCTCGGCATGTATCAGGGCAAGCCATCCATGAACACGCTGCGCCTCGTCATGGAGGAGGGCGGTTTCCTCTATTCCTCCGACAATTACTCCGACGATCTGCCGTTCTGGGTGCCGGATCTCGATGGCAACCCCTTCCTGATCATCCCCTATACGCTCGAGACCAACGACATGCGGTTCGCCACGCCGCAGGGCTTCAATACCGGCGACCAGTTCTTCACCTATCTTAAGGACGCCTTCGACGTTCTCTACGAGGAAGGCAAGAACGGCAGCCCGAAGATGATGTCCGTCGGCCTCCACTGCCGCCTCGTTGGCCGTCCGGGGCGCGCGGCAGCGCTGGCGCGGTTCATCGATTATGTGACGGGGCATGAGAAGGTCTGGGTGCCGAAGCGCATCGAGATCGCCGAGCACTGGCACAAGCATCACAAGCCTACGTGGTGAGGGGCCTCTAGAGGCTTTGCTCGGCGGCCTCCTCCAGCAACCAGTCCCGCAAGATTGCGGCAGGCTCGGACAGGTCCGTGCCCGACAGCAGCCAATAGGCCTTGTCCTCGTCGGCGGCCTCATCGAACAGTACGTTCAGCGTGCCCGCTGCCAGGTGGTCGGTGATCAGGGCTGTCGGGCAGAGGCCGATGCCGAGGCCCGAGAGGACAGAGCTGACCAGCAGGTTGAAATCGGCGTAGAGCGGTCCTGGGGGTGTCGGACCTCTAACGCCACGTGCCGCGAGCCAGGATTGCCAAGCGGCTTCGGTCGCGTCGTGCAGCAGGTCCTGTTTCAGGAGGTCGGCGGGTGTTGTGATCGGCCCGTGCTGCTCCAGATAGGCGGGCGCACAGGTGGGCCGGGTGGCGGCATCCAGGATGCGGTCGGCCCGCCCCGGCGGGCGGGTCCCATGGCAGATCAACAGGTCGGCGCCGGCCTCATCCGGGGTCAAGGCGCCGAGCGGATAGACGATCGAGACCTGGATCTCGGGATGTGCTGCGCGGAAGCGGGGCAGGCGGGGCCCGAGCCAGTGGGTAACGACCGAGGGCATGCAGGCGAGGCTTGCGCGGGCGACGGTCTTCCTCGCGGACAGTCGCTCGACGGCACGGGCGATGTGGCCGAGGCCTTCAGAGCAGGCGGCGCCGAGTTCACGGCCGTCGGCGGTGAGGCGGACGCCACGGGGGCGGCGCTCGAAGAGGGCAAGACCCAGCCAATCCTCCAGCGCCTTTACATGCTGGCTCACAGCCGCGGCCGTCATGCCAAGTTCGGTCGCGGCCTGCAGGAAGCTTTCGCGGCGGGCGGCGGCCTCGAAGGCGCGGAGTGTCGGGAGCGGTGGCAATTTCATTCCTTCATGACTAAGCCAGACTTGCTCATGGGGCAAGAAGGCAGGCTGTTGTCATAAGACTGGTCGTGGGGCACCTTGTGGCCTTCATCCTGATGCCGTTCCGGAGCCTCCCATGTCCCCCTTCAACGCAAACATCCCTGTTCCTGCCGATGCGGCGGCCCGCCGGGCTGTAAAACCGGTCGTCTGCTATCCGGTCGAGTCGTTGAAGGTGCCCGACATGAGCATTCTGGAGCGGGCGCGGGCGACGATGGAGAAGGTCGGCGATGTGATCGTGCCGCCGCGCGAGGGCAATACGTTCGAGGTTCCCAAGGGGCATTTCTTCCGCATCGTCAGCGTGGAGGGGCCGCAGGTCGGCGACCTGAACCTCTGGAACGCCAACGATCTCTCCGAGCGCTTCTTTTCCGGCAAGACACGGGCGCTGCATGCGACGCATGTGACGACCGGCAATCGCCTCTGGAGCAATCTGCCGTCGCTCAGACCCATGGCAACGATCAGCCATGATACGCTCGGCTGGTATGGCTTCGACGAATTGGGTGGCGGTGTGCACGACGTGATCGGAACGCGTTGCGACCCCTATACCAACCGTCTACTCTCCGGCGGCGACTACCATCATTGCTGCCATTCCAACCTCTGCCGGGCGCTGGCGCAGCATACCGGATCCGACATCAAGGCAGTCGAGCCGCATGTGCATGACGTGCTGAACGTCTTCATGTGCACCGGTTTTACCCGCGACACGCAGCAGTATTTCATGAAGGCGAGCCCGGTGCGTCCCGGCGATTTCCTGGAGATGTTTGCCGAGATCGATCTGCTCGGTGCCCTTTCAGCCTGCCCGGGTGGCGATTGCAGCACGAGCCATTCGAGCGACGTAGCTAAGTGCTATCCGCTGAAGGTCGAGATTTTTAGGCCTGACATGGCCCTGCTAGCGGATTGGCCGTTCCCGGAGCGAAATGGGTATCAGCTGCAGGTTTAGTGATGCGCAGGGCTTGATTTCGTCATGCTCGGGCTTGTCCCGAGCATCTACCAACGTCTGATTTCCCTCGAGGGCAGTAGACCCTCGGCACAAGGCCGGGGATGACGGCGCCTTTGCGGACGGCACTGAAACGACAAAGGGCCCGGCAGCAATGCCGGGCCCTTATCATTCCGTCTTCGCAGCTCAGTCCTTGGCGAGGCTCGCGATGTCGATGACGAAGCGGTAGCGGACATCGCTCTTGATGACGCGCTCATAGGCTTCGTTGACATCCTGGATGTCGATGATCTCGATCTCCGGAGTGATGTTGTGCTTGCCACAGAAGTCCAGCATCTCCTGGGTCTCCTGGATCGAGCCGATCATCGAACCGGCGAGCGAGCGACGGCCGGCGATGAGCGCGAAGGCATGCACCGGCACCGGGTTTTCCGGCACGCCGAGCAGCACCATGGTGCCGTCGACCTTGAGCAAGCTGAGATAGGCATTCCAATCGATCTCGGCGCTGACAGTGCAGAGGATCAGGTCGAAGGAGCCGGCGAGCGTCTTGAAGGTCTCCGGATCCGAGGTGGCGTAATATTCCTTGGCACCGAAGGCGAGGCCGTCCTCCTTCTTCGACAGGCTCTGGCTGAGCACCGTGACGTCAGCGCCCATGGCGGCGCCGATCTTGACGCCCATGTGCCCGAGACCGCCCATGCCGATGACGGCGACCTTCTTGCCGGGGCCGGCCTTCCAGTGGCTGAGCGGCGAATAGAGCGTGATGCCGGCGCAGAGCAGGGGTGCTGCCTTGTCGAGCGGCAGGTTGTCCGGGATACGGAGCACATAGTCTTCCTGCACGACGATCGAGTCGGCATAGCCGCCCTGCGTGGGGGTCACGCCGTCGGCTTCGACCGAGTTATAGGTACCGACGAGATCAGGCATGTACTGTTCGCGATAAAGATCGCGTTCGCAATGCAGGCAGGAGTTGACGAAGCAGCCAACGCCGACGCGGTCGCCGACCTTGTACTTCGACACCTTCGAGCCGACGGCAGTGACGATGCCGGCGATCTCGTGGCCGGGGACCATGGGGAAGGTGGAGTTGCCCCATTCATTGCGGGCCTGGTGGATGTCGGAATGGCAGATGCCGGAAAACTTGATCTCGATCACCACGTCGTCCGCGTTCGGTTCGCGACGCTCGAAGGTGAAGGGAACCAATGGCTTGGAGGCATCCGTTGCGGCGTAGCCTTTGGCAATCGGCATGGGGTATCCTTTCAAATGTAATGGGAGAGCAATCTCTAGATAGGTCGCCGGTCGTTCAGCACAAGCAATCGAACCTGCAGTTTGTGTTGAAAGTGACTGTCTCGTTCCGAAACTCGACAAGCCGCGGGGGCTCGGCTAATCCTTGTCTCCAACTGCTTCGCAAGGCGCTTGCAAGCACCCCTCCTTGCCGCGTTCTGAAACGCGGCCCTACATTCGATGGATACGGGCATGGACAGAGCGGACTTCGTTCAGCGTTTCGGTGGCGTGTTCGAGCATTCGCCCTTCATCGCCGAGAGAGCCTTCGATGCCGGCATGATCGAAGAGCCGCTTACCGCTCTCGACGTGCATGACGCCATGGCCGCGATGTTTCGCACGGCAAGCCAGGACGAACGTCTCGGCGTGCTCAGGGCGCATCCCGATCTCGCCGGCAAGCTGGCGATTGCGGGAGAGCTCACGGAAGACAGCAAACGCGAGCAGGCGGGCGCCGGGCTCGATCGGCTGACGGCTGAGGAGCATGCCCGCTTCACCGAACTCAATACGGCCTATGTCGAGAAATTCGGCTTCCCCTTCATCATTGCGGTGAAGGGCCTGTCGAAGGACGACATCCTCTCGGCCTTCGAAACGCGGATATCCAACAGCCGCGACCAGGAATTCGACACCGCCTGCCAGCAGGTGGAAAAAATTGCCAGGCTTCGCCTCGAAAGCCTGCTTCCGGAGACACACTGACATGCTTGAGACCTCGACCGTCGTCCTGCCGGATTTCGCCGCCGGTGCCGTCAACCTGGCGTCTGCGCGCCTCGGTGCCGTCGGTATCTTCTCGACCGACGAGTTCTTTGCGCCGCTCTCGCGCATGCTGAACGATGAGCCGGCGAGCTTCGATCCTGATCTCTACGACGACAACGGCAAATACATGGATGGCTGGGAAAGCCGTCGCAAGCGCGTGCCGGGCCATGACCACGCCGTCATCCGGCTTGCCATGCCGGGTCGCATCTTCGGCTTCGATGTCGATACACGCTTCTTTACCGGCAACTATCCACCCCACTGCTCGATCGAGGCCGCTTTCGTCGAGGCGGGTGATCCGACCGACGCGACAGTCTGGACCGAGCTGGTGACCAAGTCGCCGCTCGGGGCTTCGGCGCAGCATTTCTTTGCCAATTCCGATACGTCGAAGGTCTGGACGCATCTGCGCCTGCACATCTATCCGGATGGCGGTGTTGCGCGTCTGCGCGTCTATGGCGCTGCCCATTTCGACTGGTCGAAGGTAGGTGTCTCGGAAGAGATCGATCTCGCCTATATCTTCCACGGCGCGAAATCTCTTGCCTGGTCGGATGCGCATTACGGGCATCCCGACAAGATCCTGTCGCCGGGTCGCGGCACCAATATGGGCGATGGCTGGGAAACCAAGCGTCGCCGTGGTCCAGGCCATGACTGGGCGGTCATCCGGCTTGGCCATGCCGGCGTGATCAATCGCGTCCTGATCGACACCCATTTTTATAAGGGGAATTACCCTGATACCTGCGAGCTGCTCGGCGCCTATCTGCCGGACGCCGGCGACACCTTCAGCGAAGCGGAGATTGCAGCGTCCGAGCAGTGGAAGCCGATCCTGACGCGGCAGAAGATGCAGATGGATGCCGAGCACGTCTACGAGGGTGATCAGGTCCAGAAGATCGGGCCGGTCACGCATGTTCGTATCGGCGTGCATCCGGACGGCGGCGTCATGCGCCTGCGCCTGTTCGGCACCAAAGCCTGAGCTGTTCATTGTGATGCAATTCCGGATGCAAAGCCGGTTCTGACATTTTGCTGGGATTGCTCTGAAAACGAAAAGAGCGGGCTGTGGCCCGCTCGTCGCATGCTTCAGGCCGTCCGCATTGCGGGCGGCTTTCTTGTTTGGCTTTTGCCTTACTGCTTGGGCGCCCGTTCGGCTTCGCGGATCGCCTCTTCGTGATACCAGCTCGCCGCACCGCTCTCGTAGATCACGGGCTTCGGGGCCTGTCGGTCGCGCATGGCCTTCAGCCGTGCTGCGTCACGCACCGGGAATTCGTAGATCTTCGCCGATTCCCGAACCATGTTCGTTGTCATGCTACTACCTCTCGTTTCACCGAGTGTTGTCTCGATGTTTCATGATTACCACGGCTGAAACTGAAATGCACACGAAAAGTGCAAAATGCCTATTTTATGGGCAGTATTGATGCAGAAAAAGTGATGAATTTAAAATCATCACATCGCTTCCGTGATCTCATGTGCGCGAACAACACCGGATACGGCGCTCTGGTTCCACGAGTATGAGCTGAATCTGTTAAAGAAGCGCGTGTGATACCTCGGATTCAGCGGTTCGCCTGCGACAAAATGGCAGGCTTTGGGGCATCGGCTGCAAACTGGCACGCTTCCTGCTTTTTCTTCTCCGACTCCCGGGCGAACCGGAGAATCACCCCTCTGTTGCGCATGAATGGCGCGAGACTGAAGAGAGAGCACCATGACCAAGTTTAAGCTCGAGTATATCTGGCTCGATGGCTACA
>JAIXSF010000297.1 GCA_027484835.1 Rhizobiaceae bacterium
AGACGGGATGACATGATGACCGACCCCTTTAACGAAGCCGCCGCATCAAGGAAAGAGCTGATTGCCGAGGACGATGCCTCAGGCCGCATCGACGCCTGGCTGACGGCAGCACTCGGGGCCGAGTTCTCGCGCAACCGAGTCAAGGCGCTGATCGAACAGGGAGCCGTCCAGCTGAACGGCAATCCGCTCGACAGCCCGAACCGCAAGATCAAGCCCGGCGACACGGTCATCATCGACCTGCCTGCACCGGAAGATCCGCAGCCGAAGGGCGAGGACATCCCGCTTGACGTGCTCTACGAAGATGCGGACCTGATCGTCATTGCCAAGCCGCCGGGCCTGGTCGTGCACCCCGGGGCGGGCAACTGGAACGGTACGCTCGTTAATGCCCTGATCTACCATTGCGGTGAGAGCCTGTCGGGGATCGGCGGCGTCAAGCGCCCGGGCATCGTGCACCGCCTGGACAAGGATACCTCGGGTGTCATGGTCGTGGCCAAGAACGATATCGCCCACCGCCATCTCTCAGACCAGTTCGCAGACCATGGCCGCACCGGCCCGCTGGAACGCGCCTACCGCGCCGTCGTCTGGGGCCGACCGCGCACACTCGCCGGCACCATCGATGCAGCCCTTGGCCGCTCCGGCGCCGACCGCACAAAGCGCACCGTCAAGCGCGAGGACACGGATGACGCTCGGGAAGCGATCACGCACTACACCGTGCTGGAACGCTACGGTGAAAAACCGGATGCAACTTGCCTCGCCTCGCTGGTCGAATGCCGGCTGGAGACGGGCCGCACCCACCAGATCCGCGTTCACATGGCCCATATCGGCAATCCGCTGATTGGTGACCAGGAATACGGTGCGGCTTTCAAGACCAAGGCAAACCTCCTGCCCGAGGACGCCAAGCGCGCTGTGAACAAGTTCCACCGCCAGGCTCTGCACGCTTACCTGCTGGCCTTCGAGCACCCGACGACGGGAAAGACCATGCGCTTCGAGGCCCCGATCCCAGCGGATCTTCAGAAGGTCATAGACGCGCTGAAGGAAATGTAACCGGCGCTAACGGTCGATCGACGGCACGGCCACTACCGCCGCCGCATTGCGTGCCAGCAGCACGTGACCGATGACGGCCGCAAGCACGACGACGCCGCCGATCAGCGTCGTCGCTGCCGGAACGTCGCCGAGAAACAACCATACCCAGAACGGCGCAAGCGGCGCATCAAGCGCACCGATCAGGGCCGCTTCCACCGGCGGCACGTCCCGGGCGCCGACGGTGAGCAGCAGGAAGCCCAGCGAAAAGGCGAGCACCCCGAAGCCGAGAACGACCATGAGGTCATGCGGCGAGGCTAAGGATGGCGTTGCGAAGGGCAGCGCCACGGCCGCGCTCAGCAAGCAGGACACCACGGTACAGGGCAGCGCCGGCTTGTCCGGATGCCGGCGGACAAGCACGGTCCAGAGTGCGACCATGGCGGTCATGGCGAAGGCCAGCATATCACCAAGCAACGTGCCTTCCTCGCCACTGCCGATCATCAACACCACGCCGGCCATCGCAACCCCGCTGGCAATGAGCGCCACCCTGCCCGGCCGTTCACCGAGCAACAGGAAGCCAAGCCCGGCTGCCAGAAACGGGCAGGTTGCAAAGATGATCGCCACATGCGCGACGGACGTTGTGTAGAGTGCACCAATGAACAGGACGGCACAGGCCGCCGATGTTGCGCAAATAAGAAGGCCTGACCACCCGAGCCGAAAGAACTCGGCGAACATCTGACGGCGCGCGGTAACCGCCAGCACGGCAAGCAGGAAGGCCCCGGCAATCGTGCCGCGCAGGAACAGAAGGGTCGGTCCATCGATCGACACCAGCCGCGTCATGAGCCCTGCCGTAGAAAGTGCGACGGTCGCGGCACTGACAGCAACGAGCCCGCGTGCATAGGCTGACAGAGACATTTCAAAGCCTTCGGAGAATCGACGATGGACAGTTGTAGCATTCCGCAATTGCCACCGTATTGTCACCAACCGACGTTGCCTGGCGGACAAGCGTGTCGTTAAATCGCGAACACTCCGTCACGCTCTCGTGAGGGAACTGAAATCTTGTATCGCCGTTTTGCCATACTTATCTGTCATCTGGATTTCCGTGGGGAAGTGAGATCCACGGAGATCGGGCTCGCCGTTGCCTTGGGAGCCCAGTAGGAAAAGGGGGTGCTATATGGCCCGCAGCAGTTTGCCATCGATCACAGCCGGCGAAGCCGGCCTCAACCGTTACCTGGACGAGATCCGCAAGTTCCCGATGCTGGAACCCCAGGAAGAATACATGCTTGCCAAGCGCTATGCCGAACACGGCGACCGCGACGCGGCGCACCGGATGGTCACAAGCCACCTGCGCCTCGTTGCGAAGATCGCCATGGGTTATCGCGGCTACGGCCTGCCCATCGGCGAAGTCGTCTCTGAAGGCAATGTCGGCCTGATGCAGGCCGTCAAGAAGTTCGACCCGGAGCGCGGCTTCCGCCTGGCGACCTACGCCATGTGGTGGATCAAGGCCTCGATCCAGGAATACATCCTGCGCTCCTGGTCGCTGGTCAAGATGGGCACGACCGCCAACCAGAAGCGCCTGTTCTTCAACCTGCGTCGCCTGAAGGGCAAGATTCAGGCGATTGAGGAAGGCGACCTGAAGCCGGACCAGGTCACGGAAATCGCGACCAAGCTGAAGGTTTCGGAGGAAGAGGTCATCTCGATGAACCGTCGGCTGTCCGGTGACGCCTCTCTGAACGCGCCGCTGCGCGCCTCGGAAGGTGAAAGCGGACAGTGGCAGGATTGGCTCGTTGACGACCATGACAGCCAGGAAGACGTGCTCATCGAGCAGGACGAGCTTGAAACCCGTCGCAACATGCTGAAGCGGGCCATGGCTGTCCTCAACGACCGCGAACGCCGCATCTTCGAGGCCCGTCGCCTCGCCGACGACCCGGTGACGCTGGAGGAGCTCTCCGCCGAGTTCGACATCAGCCGCGAACGCGTCCGCCAGATCGAAGTCCGCGCTTTCGAGAAGGTCCAGGAAGCCGTCCAGAAGGACGCCATGGATCGCGCCAAGGCCCTGCGCGTGGTGGAGGCCTGAGGGCCTCTTACGATCCTGTCTTGAGCCAATAAAAAACCGGGTGTGTCGCCACACCCGGTTTTGTTTTGTCCTGCGTCGACCTCAGTTCGCCGGCGCCAGTGCAGTCCATTCGCGCATGACCTGCTGGAACACGTTTCCGCCGGTCGTGCCCTTGTCGAGGGTGATCAATGCCCGGCGACCGTTGCGATAGGTGATCGGTATATCAATCCAGCCGCGCGTCGAAAGCAGCTCCATGTTGCGCTTCACGACATCTTCGAAGTCGTTCAGAGCCACTAGATAGGTATCGTCGGTGACCTTGGCGGTGACGGCCACCAGCGGGTCGCCTCGATCCTGCTCGGTGCGCTTCATGGCGATACGCTGCAGGTTTTCGATCGCGCCGCCTTCGAAATCGGCCGGCACGGAGAATACGACTTCGATGATGTGGCTGGCCGGCAGCGAGCTGTCGGTATTGCGCTTGATCGTCAGCAGCGCCGAAATG
>JAIXSF010000028.1 GCA_027484835.1 Rhizobiaceae bacterium
AAGGCCGTCATCGACCGCGTCGCGGCCGAAGTCATGGGCGAGGCGAAGCTCGAGATCTCCTATCTCGTCGGCACGATGATCGAGCTGCCGCGCGCCGCCATCCGCGCCCATATCATCGCGGAAGCCGCCGAATTCTTTTCCTTCGGCACCAACGACCTGACGCAGACGACCTTCGGCATGTCCCGCGACGATGCCGCCCGCTTCATCCCGACCTACCAGAAGAAGGGCATCATCATCCAGGACCCCTTCGTATCCCTGGACTTCGACGGCGTCGGCGAACTTATCCGCATCGCCGCCGAACGCGGCCGCCGCACGAGGCCCGACATGAAACTCGGCATCTGCGGCGAACACGGCGGCGACCCGACCTCGATCCACTTCTGCGAGGATGTCGGCCTGGATTACGTCTCCTGCTCGCCGTTCCGCGTACCGATTGCGCGGCTGTCTGCGGCCCAGGCGGCGATCAAGGCGCGGGGGTGAGGGGCGCCAAACTGTTCCGGCCCAGTTGATCTGAGCACGACGATAGTACCTTTCCAGTGCTTCTACAGCTGCGACCGATCTTGCCAGAAGTCTCGGTCTGCACCATCGTTGAAGATGAGCGAGGCTGGGTGCGCGAATATGCTGATTAAGTCGAAATTGCTCTTGTTAGATCCGGATGAAAGGGCGTTCCTGCTGGTTGGTGCTTACATCGGGCACTTCGCACTCCTTGAACTAGGCATAAATAATGCCCTCAAAACTGTGCTTAAACTGGACGTTGCCGCATCCTTAATTGTCACGCGGAATATGACGTTTGACGAGAAGATAAAGAACTTGCGGGCGCTAGTGAAAGCGTTTGTCCGAAACAAGGAGGAAGCCAACAGGTTCGATGAATTGGCGAAGGAAGCGCGCAAGATTGGCGAGCTTCGAAATGTGATTGCACACACGCCTTTTCACGGAAGTCCGATTACTGACGGTGTTAGCTTCTTTGTTACCAAGGCCAGCAGTACGCTCGAATTGGAGGACTTAGATTGGTCTATTGATCAGTTTGTCGAGCAGATTGACCATGTGCGGCAGATAGACAACCGCCTAAGAGAGCTCGAAAAGACAATGTCTTTGCAGAGGGTTGCAGAAGCACTCAGCAAAAGAGAAGCTCCCCCATTCGGCGGCTTGCTGGCTCTGGGAGCAGCGATATCAGCTTCACAAACTGATAATGAGCTCGATGACCAACCTCCGCAGATAAGTGAAGGCGATGATTGATGGGCCCTCCATATGCCCTGTCCACGCCAGCCAACAAAAAAATCCTCGACCATGTCACATTGACCCTTTCCCGCTCGTCATGATCTCGTAGCCAACAGAAGGAAACGACATCATGACTGCAACACTCGATCCTTTCGCAGCCTCTCCCTCTCTGATGAAGAAGTGGATGGCCGTCTCCACCGACGTCGCCGCGAGCCTCGAGCCTGGTCTCGTCGAACTCGTCAAGATCCGCTCGTCCCAGATCAATGCCTGCGCCAACTGCATCAACATGCACACCGCCGAAGCCCGGGCAAAGGGTGAGACGGAAAGCCGGATCTATCTGCTCTCCGCGTGGCGCGAGGCGCCGGGCTACACGGATCGCGAACGGGCGGCACTCGCCTGGACCGAATCCCTGACCACGCTGTCGACGGGCCATCCGCAGGAGGCGGAACGCCGTGATCTGCAGGCGGCCTTTACCGAAGAGGAACAGGTGAAGCTGACGCTGATGATCAATGTGATCAACGGCTGGAACAGGCTGGCCGTCGGCTTCGGTCTCTGGGTCGAGACACCGGCGACGCGGGCAGCGGGAGTGGCCGCTTGATGCACACGTCCGAGCAGAGAGATGCGGCAGCGAGTTTTGATCCAATGCGGCGCAAGCTGATGCGGCTCGCCTACCGCATGCTGGGCTCGGTCACGGATGCCGAGGACATCCTGCAGGAGGCCTTCATCCGCTGGATGAGGGCCGATCGCAGCGAGATCCGCGAGCCGGAAGCCTTTCTGCGCCGGGTGGTCACAAGGCTTTCCCTCGATCAGCTGAAATCGGCCCGCCATCAGCGCGAGACCTATATCGGCCCCTGGCTGCCGGAACCGGTGGTCGAAGACGATGACGAACCGGAAGACGTAACCCTGCCGCTGATGCTGGCGCTCGAACGGCTGTCGCCGCTTGAGCGGGCAGCACTGCTGCTCCACGACATCTTCGGTCAGCCCTTCGAGGAGATTGCCGTCACCCTGGACCGCGACGTCGCAGCCTGCCGACAATTGGCAGCCCGCGCACGCCGAAATGTGCGGGACGCGCGGACCCGCTACACCATCGATGCCAAGCGCGGGCTGGAAATGGCCGAAGCCTTCTTCAAAGCGTCGCGCAACGGCGACATGTCCGCGCTCTCTGCCATGCTCGCGGCCGATGTCGGCCTGCATTCGGATGGTGGCGGCAAACGTCCGGCAGCCATCGCCCCGATCCTCGGACACCAAGCCGTGATGAAGGTGCATCTCTATCTCGCGGAAAAGATCTGGCCCGCAGGCTCGGAACTTCTGCGGGTGGGGCTGATCAACGGCCTGCCGGGCTTTGTCACCCGGGAGCCGGACGGCGAGCTGCAGACGACAGCCCTGCAGATCGAGGCAGGCGCGATCACCGCCATCTATGTCATGCGCAACCCCGACAAGCTCAGGCATCTGCATTGAGCTATGTCCTTGGCCTTCCTTAGCGCTGAGGCGGTAAACTTTGTGCAAGCTGTTGCAGTCGCTCGCATTTCGGCGACAGCTGGAGACCGAATTCGGCCACGCGCCGGAAATTCTGCCTGAATATGTCGCCTCTGGTTGTGAGCGTGCTCCTTCACCGGTAGCCTAGCCATGTCCGCCCGGTTCGACCGGCAGCGGCACCGTCAAGGAGACCACCCATGCCCGGCTATTCCGCCCGCCCGCCTGCCATCCCGACCGTTGTGCTCGATGATGTCGTCACCCGCATCACCCGTTGGGACTTCGAGCCGGGAGCGGCGACCGGCCATCACACCCATGGCCTGGGCTATGTCGTCGTGCCGATGACCGACTGTCATTTCCTGATCGAGGATGCCTCGGGCGAGCGCCGGGTCACGGCGAAAGCCGGCGAGGCCTATCGCCGCGATGCCGGTGTCGAGCACAATGTCATCAATGGCGGCGACCAGCCGATGAGCTTCATCGAGATCGAGTATAAATGAGCCAAGACGAAGCCGAGGCCGCGCCACAATTCGTCAAGGCCTTCGAGCCGCAGCATGGGCTGGCGATATCCGTAGCCGAGGGCGTCCAGCGCCTCACCGCGCCCAATCCGAGCCCGTTTACCTTCCACGGTACCAACACCTATATCGTCGGTCAGAAATCCGTCTGCGTCATCGATCCCGGCCCCGACAATGACGCGCATTTCGACGCCCTGATGGCAGCACTTCAGGGCAGGGAGGTGACCCATGTCGCCGTCAGCCATACCCACCGCGACCATTCCCCGCTCGCCCGCCGTCTCAAAGATCGGACCGGTGCCGTCATCGTCGCCGAGGGCCCGCATCGCCCGGCCCGCCCGCTCTTCGAAGGGGAGGTGAACCCCTTCGCCGAAAGCTCGGATACGGACTTCATTCCCGATCTGGCCCTTGCCGATGGCGATGCGGTCGAGGGCGACGGCTGGCGCCTCACAGCAGTCCATACGCCAGGACACACGGCCAACCACGCCGCCTTTGCGCTTGAGGGAACGGGCATCCTGTTTTCCGCTGATCACGTGATGGCCTGGGCAACCTCGATCGTCGCGCCCCCGGATGGCGCCATGAGCGATTACATGGCCTCGCTTGACCGGCTGCTGGAGCGACAGGACCGTCTCTATCTGCCTGGCCATGGCGGCCCGGTCACCGAACCTCAAGCTTTTGTCCGGGCGCTGCGCACTCACCGCCGCCTGCGTGAACGCGCCGTGCTGGAGCGTATCGGCAAGGGCGACAGGCTGATTTCGGAGATGGTCAAAGTCATCTACGCAACCACCGATCCGCGCCTGCATGGTGCAGCAGCCCTGTCCGTGCTCGCCCATATCGAGGACCTTGTCGACAGGGGCCTGGTTACAACGGACGGCCCGCCTAGACTGGCTGGGGAATTTTTGCCTGCGTGAGGTCGCGACAGGCCAGGCGCAAGGCCAATCTCAGTTGCCAGCAATCCCCAGCAGTTCCGCATCGAGCGCATGCAGAAAACCCTCGGCGATCTCATCGCTGATGCCGAGGTCGTGCGGCCCGTAGCGCGAAGCAACCCGGATGTCGACCAGCGTCATTTCCGCCTCTTCCCTGAGGCGCACGACCGCATCGAAGGGGAGCCCCAGCACGAAGGTACGGGTGGAGAATTGTAGCCGCGCGGTACCCACCGGTTCGCCGTCATCGACCGGCACAAGTAGGCTTGGTTCCGGCCGGGCGGTCGGCAGTGGTCCGCTCTCTGGCAGGGCCTCTTCGGACGCCGTCACGGGCGCTCCTTCGGGCGCGACCACCGGCTCGGCCGGCGTTTCCGTCGTTGGCCGCAGCTCCAGCGCCGGCAGGCCATATTCTTCGCCGCGACTGGCCGTCACCACCAGCCGGTTTTCCGCAGCCACCTTGCGCACCGCCTCGTAGACGCGGTCGATCGCCCCTTCATAGCGGCGACCATTCAGGCCCGGATAGGCGGCCAGCTGAGCCGTACCGGCCTCTTCCGGCAAAGGCGGACGGGGCAGGAGCTTCTGCTCGGCCTCGGGCACGGACACAAAGGCGGGACGGTCTGCAAGGTCGGTGGAGACTTCGGTCAGCTTCGGCTTCGAGACATAGAGGTAGTAGCCATAGGCCGGCAGGGCGAGCGGCAGGGCCGCGAACACCAGCGCCCATGCGGCGGCAACGCCGCCGAGAGCGCCGACCTGCCAGAGCCGCGCAAGCCCGACAAGCGCCAGCGGCACGGCAAGGGCCGCCGGTATGGCGGATACCAGCACCAGCAGGACGAAATCCGGTGTCGAAAGCGGCCCGAAGCGATGCGCCAGGAGAACAACGGCGAGCATGGCCAGCGAGAGCAGCGCCAGCCGCCGCGCGAAGAAGGCGGATCGGGATACCGGACGGTCATAGCGGATATGCATGCGGATCTACCGGAATCAGGAGGCGTCTCAGCCGTTTGTAACGGCTCGCGCGAAGGGCGTCGACAAGCAATGAAACTCTTGCGGACTCAAGGCTGTTGATTGCTGCCCCTGCCGCCGAGAAGCGGATTGTCCCCAAGCTCTGGCGCCGGAATGCCGCCATCCGGGACATCACCGCTGAAATCGTCGGGCGCTTCGATCAGCCCGTCCTCGATGGCCGGATCAAGCGGTGGCAGAGCCGGTGCATCCAGCGTCGCGCCCCCGTCCGGCAGGCTGGGATCGGGCAGCGGCGGCGCATCGGGCGAAAACGGCACATAGAGCGAGACCGTGACGATCACGGCAATGACCATCAGCCAGGAGCCGATGATGCGCGCGGGAATGGTGAGCCAGGCGCCCCGGAAGGGCCGCAGCATCAGGCCGGGCACGAGCAGGATCCACAAGGCACCGATGACAGCGGACAACGCGAATTCCTTGATGCCGATGCCGAAATCGTCAAGCCCGATGAAGAGGGAGAACGAAAAGCCGACCACGGCAGCAGCAATCGGCGCCGCGATCCGCCGGGCACCTGCGGGCAGCCACAGCACCAGCCCGGACAGCATGACCGCAATCGGGGCAATGAGAAAGAGTTCATGGCCGAGCGGGCTCTGCAGGATCGCATGGAAGATCGGATCGAAGAACAAGAGCATCGGCGCGACGACGCCGAGAAAGGCAAGCGTGATCGCAAGGATCTGCCCTCTGGCAGGTGCCATTCCGATGTCAACGGAGAGGCCGAGCATCGCCAGCACCAGATCATAGATCGACAGGGTGAAGAGATAGCCCAGCTCGAAGAAGGCGAACTCATGCGGAATGACGAGGGACGCCGCCACGATCAGCACGCCGGCCAAGAAGATGAAAAAGGCAAGCCGGAAGGCGGGAGTGCGAAGCCCTGCACGCAGATGTTCCACGACCGCACCGCCCTGGGCCCCGATGGCCTGGCCAGGAGGCTTGTCGGTTGCCGCCGGGCGGTTGGAGGCCGTGTTCGGCGCGCCTGCAGCCACGGTTGCTTCCCCCGTGAGTGGCTTTCGTCCGGTCTTTCTGTGCGACGGCTTCTGCTTCTTCATGCCTTTGGCCCGTTCTGCGCGGCAAACTGCTTTGCCAGACGGCTATTCCACAGTGCGCTTGATTTGTCACCGCCGGTGACACAGTCTCGCTCGCAAGGAAGGGGCGCGCCTCATGGCCATCGTCATGCTGTCCGCCGTCACCCGCATCGAGCGAAAGACGGCCACGAGTTTCGTCTTCGATACGGTCAATCGCCTCGGCGGCTGGATCGATGACGTGCACATGTATTCGAATCTGATGAACACGATCAGGCTCACGCTGCCGGCCGGCGCCTTTGCGGACCTGATCGGCGCGCTCGAGGCGGGCGGCATCGCGGTCGACCCGCCGGTGGGCTTGGGCGAGATCCGTGATCCCACCGCAGAACGCATGGCAACACTTCAGTTGACTTTCATCCATGACGAACCGGACCTTAGACGCGAGATCCCCTCGGTCCCGGGCTGAGAGCTTCACCGCCGGGGAGCAAGCGGGGGACAGTAAAAACCCGGCGGTTGCCCGCCGGGTTCGGAAACACTTGTATTCAGGTCCCGCCGGTTCAGGCAGCGCGACGCTCGTGCCGGCCTTCCTCGACCTCCTCGACGATCTTTGCCACGAAGGCATCGAGGTCGCCGGGATTGCGCGAGGTGATGATGCCCTGGTCGGTGACCACGGCCTCGTCGCGCCAGGCAGCGCCGGCATTGATCATGTCCGTCTTGATCGAGGCAAAGGAGGTCGCCTTGCGGCCCTTCACGCCACCGGCCTCGATCAGAAGCCACGGGCCATGGCAGACGGCAGCGACCGTCTTGCCGGAATTGAGGAAACGCTTCACGAGGTCGACGGCCTTCTTTTCCTTGCGCAAGAGGTCCGGATTGATCTGGCCGCCCGGAAGGACGAGCGCATCGAAATCGTCGATCGTCACGTCGTCGAGCGTCAGGTCGACTTCAACGGTGTCGCCCCAGTTGTCCTCGTCCCAGCTCTTGATCGGCGCCTTTTCGAGGGAAGCGATCATCACGGTGGCGCCCTTGGCCTTGAGCTGCTCGAGCGGCACGCGCAGCTCGGAGCGTTCATAGCCATGGGTGGCGAGAATGAGGATACGGGCGGAAGTGATGGAGGGCATGGGAGATCCTTGTTTTTCTGTTTCGTCGAGGGGGATGACAGGGAAACGACGCGGCCGCGGCATCGTTCCCGTGAAAAACGCGCGATAGCCCATCCGAAGGTGTTGCCGCCCGCCCCGGGCTTTGATAATCAGGCCGCGATTTGCAGCGCGATCTCGTCGCCCAAATCCTGTTGGGGCGTCGCCAAGCGGTAAGGCATCGGTTTTTGGTACCGACATTCCCAGGTTCGAATCCTGGCGCCCCAGCCATCTTCAAAATCAAACTCCGTTTCCGTGGACTCTCGGCCTACACGGTCGATTTTGCGACGAAATTTCTCATCCGCGGCGGCGGACGACGCTTTCGTTTCTTTATTTTGTATGGAACTCGACTAACCTGACCGGCCATGGGGATTCGTCTGTGGGGACTGCATGGCACATCTTGCCGAGGGTGAGATCGCAATACCGCGCATAGCGCGCATCGAATGGCCGACCGTCGCATTGGCCGCTTTGATTTACGGGGGCTTTCTGGCCCTGACATGGTTCTGGCGCGACATTCCGCTTCTGATCCTCGTGCCCCTTGGGGCCTGGCTGACCGCCTGGCACGGCTCCCTGCAGCATGAGGTGATCCATCATCACCCGACCCGACATGTCTGGATCAACGATGCCATCGGCGTGCCGCCGATCTCGCTGTGGCTGCCCTATCACGTCTACAAGGAAAGCCATCTCGCCCATCACCGGGACGAACATCTGACCGATCCGATCGAAGATCCGGAATCCTATTATTTCACCCGCGAGGACTGGGACCGTTTCGGCTGGTTGGGCCGCACGCTGCGCGAGTTCAACCTGACTCTCATCGGCCGTTTGACGGTCGGGCCGGCAATCATTCTCGGCTCCTTCCTCTGGCACGAGGCGCTGATGGTGATCCGCGGCGAGGGCGATCGCCGCCGCCTCTGGGCCTGGCACATGCTCGGCGTCGTCATGGTACTCTGGTGGGTTCTCGCCGTCTGCGACATGCCTTTCCTGCTCTTCTTCTTCGGCTTCGTCTATTGCGGCACGGCGCTGTCGCGCCTGCGGTCCTATGCCGAGCACCGCTTTGCCGATCATCACGAGGAGCGCACGGCGATCGTCGAACGCAGCCCGCTGTTCGGTCTGCTCTTCCTCTACAACAACCTGCATGTGCTCCATCACCGCGTGCCCGCCTTGCCCTGGTACATGCTCCCCGGCATCTACGAGCGGCACCGCGATTTCCTCGTGCGTCTGAATGGCGGGCTGGTCTATCGCGGTTATCTCGATGTCGCCCGACGCTATCTCTTCCGGCAGCACGACCAGCCGACCCATCCGAGGCATTCCTGAGCGGCGCGTCGCAGACGAGGCTTGCAAGCCTCGCCATGTATGTGGCGCCATCTGTTGTGGTGGATGCGCAGCACCGTCTCTGGTCCTTTCTCCGCGATCGTCTGCGCGATCAGGGCGTGGCAAGGGTGCCGGACGCGCTGAACGGCGAGATCTCGCATGATAAGGCATGGCTTGATCCGCATCTCCTGTTTGCCCAGACCTGCGGCTTCCCCTTCGTCAAGCGGCTGAAGGGCAGGGTGCGCCTCGTCGCGACCCCCGTCTATGATGCGCCGGGCTGTCTCGGCCCGACCATGGTGAGCGTCGTCATCACCCGCGCAAACGGAGCCCCGGCAAACCTTGCGGCGTCTGCCGGCATGACGGTCGCGATCAACGAGCCCGGCAGCAATTCCGGCTACAATCTCCTGCGGGCCGCCATCGCCCCCCTCGCGGGTGCGCGGCCCTTCTTCGGTGGCATGGTGGAGACCGGCGGGCATCTGGCTAGCATCGAGGCCGTTCGGAGCGGCAAGGCCGATCTCGCCGCGATCGACTGCATCACCTACGACCTGCTGCGCCGCCACGCACCGGAGCGCATCGAGGGCCTGGCGATCCTAGCCGAAACGCCCTCCGGTCCCAATCTGCCCTTCATCACAGGGCTATCGACATCCGATGAGGACGTTACCGCTCTGCGGGAAGCCCTCAAGGCGGCCGTCACGGCACCCGAACTCGCCGATGCCCGTGCGATCCTCGGCCTGAAGGACGTGGTTGTCCTGGACGAGGGCGCCTACGATGTCCTGCTCGACTACGAGCGGGCGGCCATCGCCGCTGGATATCCAGATGTGCCCTGAGTGTTCCGGCTTGAGTGTTCCGACTTGAATGTTCTGAGTGGACGTTCTGGCTAGGCGCAGACCGTGTCGGCCTGCACAGGCCCGTCGGTGGTCGCCTGAAAGATCCGATTGCGTCCGGCGGCCTTGGCCGCATAGAGCGCTCTGTCGGCACGTGCGATGGCGGCATAGGGATCACTCTCGCCCGGCGTCACCCTGTCGAGCCCGATGCTGACAGTGACGGGGCGTGCCAGACCGAAATGCTGCCAGTCCTTCTCGCTGAGGGTCCGTCTGATCCTTTCGGCCGTCGTGAGCGCCCTTTGGGCAGAGCGCCCCTGCAGGAACACGACGAACTCCTCGCCGCCGAAACGCGCGATGACGGCATCGCTCTCGGTCACCTGCCGCAAAAGGTCGCCAACCGCGGCAATCACCGCGTCTCCGGCCGCATGTCCGAGCGTGTCATTGATGGTCTTGAAGTGATCGATGTCGCAGACCAGCATGGCACCGCCCGCCATCCCGGGCCGGCCAGAACCGGTCACCGCTGCCTCGAAACCGCGCCGGTTCAGCAGGCCAGTGAGGGGATCTCGTTCCGCCGCCTGTTTGTGCCGCTCCATCGCCGAAACACCGCTGGCCACGAGAGCCGAGAACGGAAATGTCATGCAGATCGTGATCGTGGTCACGTGCACGGCAAGGTTATAGGCGGAATCGACGAAGTCGCCGAAGTCGTCGCTGGCGTCTCCATAGAAGAAAAAGAAGTAAAGCGCGCGGGCAACCGTATCGAAGACCACCAGCGAGATGGATGCAAGAAGGATCCTGTCGACACCCCGCTGTACCTTCGGGATGGCCATGGCAAGTGCAAGCCCGATGAGACAGGAGAAGGCCATGTCGGTGAGAAACAGCTGATATCGAAGGCTGTCGAGGATGAAGACGCAGTAGATCAGGACAAGCGTGTAGAGGCCGACAAACCAGCGGCGCTCACGGTCGAAGGAGCGCGCTTCGAAATGCTCGAAAACGGCGCTGCTGTAGCAATAGGCCGCGCTGATGAAGATCATGCCGGAGGCGAAGGCATCGAAGGTCGGTTCAATGGGAAAGGTCGACAGCGAGAAGCCAAGCGCGGTCTGGCCAAAGCCGGCACCCCACTGCCAGTTGGTGACGATCTTCTGGCGCCAGAGCACGAGAAAGGTGGCTGCAACCAGTCCGAAAAGGACCGGAGGAACATAGACGATTACCGAACTTTCCCCCACGGTTTTCCCGATCAATCCGTTGGTTGCAAATAAAACCGTTTTCGAGCCTTATGGTTAAGGTTTATTGAATTTGCTGATGAATGCGCGACAAAAGTGATCGTCATCACGCCACGGTGACTGCGCCTTTCGAGGTCCGACCGAAAACCTCAACCTCCCCGCGAGGCCGGTTGTATTTTCCGACATGAGCACATTCGAAGATTGTGGGTCTCCACTTGAGGCTGTATCAATTGGGTACAATTTGATTCCCGCATTGAGTTCATGCCCCGAGAAACACCCTTTTCCGTCGTTGTCGGCCGCATGCTCGACGCCTGGATCCTCACAACGCCTGATCGACCGGCAAGGGCCGAAGACGTCTACCGTGGCGTTGTCGATCTTCTGACCATCAAGATGCGTTTGACCTTGATCGAGGTGAAGGGCAGCGATCCGCTCGACTGGCGCATGCGCCCGGTCCGTCATTCCGGCTTCACGTCGAGGATCCTCGATATCAACGGCCTCTTCACCGATTGTCGGCTCGGTGACTTCAAGGACCGCGCCTACATGGAGCAATCGGTCATTCCCCGTCTGGTCGAAGTGGTCGCGCGCCAGCAGCCGGTTAGCGAGCTGGTCAAGACACGCCTGCTCGGCGTCAGCCTCGGCTACGATCGCATCCTGATGCCGCAGAAGAATACCGATGGTTCGCAGTGGGTGATTTCCTCGTCCTATGCGCAATTTCTGTTGGGCCAGCCGGCCACACGCGAAACGCTGGATACCGCCGATGAGGCGATCGTCCAATTGCTGGTTGAAGGCTCCACTGCAAAGGAGATCGCGGTCCTGCTCGGCCAGTCGCATCGCACCATCGAGCACAGGCTGGAAAAGCTGAAGCAGCGCTACGGCGCGCGCAACACGGTCCATCTCGTGGCGATGCTGATCGCTGCCCACATAGATCGCACAGCGCTTCGTTGACACTTTAGGCGTCAGCGGAAGAGCTGGACGAGCATGTCGGGGGCGCTGTTGGAGATCGATAGGGCCTGTACGGCCAGTTGCTGCTGAGTCTGCAATGCCTTCAGCCGGGTCGATTCTTCGTTCATGTCGGCATCGACAAGCCGACCGATGCCGCTGTCGATATTGGAGGCGAGCCGTGCTGCAAATTCCGCCTGCATGTCGATGCGCGTCTGCAGCGCGCCGAGCGTTGCTGCCGCATCCACCACACGTGCCGTCACCTTGTCCATGTAGTTGATATAGGTGTGCACCATACTGGGGTTATGCACGATGTCGATCTCGAGGAAGTCGAGCGTCGGGAGCGGCTCGTGGCTGACAATGATGTCGCTAAAGCCGATCCGCGATCCTCCGCCGGCCTTGCGATCGGCGAGCGGATCGAGAACCATCGAAACG
>JAIXSF010000427.1 GCA_027484835.1 Rhizobiaceae bacterium
GATAGAGTGACCCCTTTTATTTCGGAGGAGTCACGAATTAGACCCGCGACACCCCCTTCAATGATTTCCAATCCGTTCAGCTCAGCCAGGAGCTGTTGAACAGCCTGGCGATAAAGCTTCCTGTCGGCCTGCGTTCTTGGGCCCCAGACAGCCGGACCTTTTTTGCGGTTCAACATGCGGAACTGAATTCCGCCGCGATCCGCTGCGCGTCCCATGATGCCATCGAGTGCGTCAATCTCGCGAACGAGATGACCCTTGCCCAAACCACCGATGGCGGGATTGCAAGACATGACGCCAATTGTATCGGCGCGATGTGTCACCAGAGCCGTGCGTGCGCCCATCCGGGCAGCCACAGCGGCAGCTTCGGTGCCGGCGTGCCCGCCACCCACGACAATGACATCGAAATGCCGCTCAGACATTGGCCGGCCATCCTGTTTCACGTGAATCACTTGCCGACACAGAATTCGGAGAAGATTTTTCCGAGAAGTGTTTCGGTATCGATTCGACCGGTTACCCTCGCAAGTTCGAGTGATGCCAGTCGCAAATCCTCCGCTCGCAGTTCGAGCGGCTTCATCTCGTCCTCTATCGCGGATCGAAGATATCCAGAGGCGGCGCGAAGGCGCTCTGCATGCCTCAAACGGCTCGGAATTGCAAGACTTCCGAGATGAGTCCGTTCCTGAACGGCCCGGAGCAGATAGTCTCTCAACGCCTCCAAACCGTCACCCGTTCTAGCTGAGACAGAAAGAGCGCAGTCTCCTTTGGGGTCTTCTGAGGCCACAAGATCCCACTTTGTACCAATACGAACTGCTGAGCGGCCGAGAGGTGCAACCCACGAACTCGGACCGGAGAGGTCGACGAGCTCGAGCACCAGGTCAGCCTCTTCGATGGTTCGAACAGCACGGCGAATGCCTTCCTGCTCGACCACATCCACGGTCTCACGTAATCCCGCCGTATCGAAGAGCTCGACCTTGTATCCCTGGAGGTCCAGTTCGCAGCGAACGATATCCCGGGTGGTCCCAGCGATTGGTGTGACGATCGCCACGTCGCGCTGCACAAGCGCATTCATGAGACTGGACTTGCCTGCGTTCGGCTTGCCGGCCAAGGCAATCTTGAATCCGTCGCGGATGATCTCACCGGCCTTCAGATTCGCGATCGCTGCATCAACTTCGGTTTTCAACGCGGCGACATCGTTCCAGATCCGGTCAGATACCGATCCCGGGATGTCTCCTTCATCGGAAAAGTCCAGTTCGGCTTCCAACACGGAGCGCGCGTAGATGAGCTTCTCGCGCCATCGGTCATAAACGGCCGACAGGTTTCCAGTGGCCTGTTCACTGGCAAGCCGTCGCTGCATTTCCGTTTCCGCTGCCAGCAGGTCGGCCAGACATTCGACCTCGACGAGATCCATTTTGCCGTTCTCGAAGGCTCGCCGCGAGAACTCACCCGCTTCGGCCATGCGAGCACTAGTGAATCCGGCTAACGAATTGAGCACCGCGGTGACGACCGCTCGCCCGCCATGAAGATGAATCTCAACGCAGTCTTCACCAGTGAACGATCCCGGACCTGGAAAGACCAAGAGCAGACCACGGTCGAGAAACTGTCCGTCGACAGTGGTAATGGTGCGCAGCGATGCCGAACGAGGCCGCGGCAGTTCCCCCGCCATCGACCGAGCGATCTCGAACGATGATGGACCACTGATCCTGACCACGGCGACTCCCGCCGGCAAACCGCCGGAGGCGAGCGCGAAGATCGTGTCTGTTCGAGCAGTCATCGGATCAGCCCTCAGCCGCCACCGAAAACGCGAGTGAAATTTCGCCGATGGCTCAGGTGTTCATGGAATCGAAGAAATCGCCGTTGTTCTTCGTCTGCTTGAGCTTGTCGATCAGGAACTCGATGGCATCGGTCGTGCCCATCGGTGCCAGGATACGGCGAAGGACGAAGATCTTCTGCAGGTCCTGGCGCGGAACGAGAAGGTCTTCCTTACGCGTCCCGGACTTGAGAATGTCCATGGCCGGGAAGATGCGCTTGTCGGCAACCTTGCGGTCAAGGACAATTTCGGAGTTACCGGTGCCCTTAAACTCTTCAAAGATGACTTCATCCATACGGCTGCCGGTATCGATCAGGGCCGTTGCGATGATGGTGAGCGAGCCACCTTCTTCGATGTTGCGCGCCGCACCGAAGAAGCGCTTCGGGCGCTGCAAGGCGTTTGCATCCACACCACCGGTCAAAACCTTACCCGAGGACGGGACCACGGTGTTGTAGGCGCGACCGAGACGGGTGATCGAATCCAGCAGAATGACGACGTCACGACCATGCTCGACGAGGCGCTTGGCCTTCTCGATCACCATTTCGGCGACCTGAACATGCCGTACGGCGGGCTCGTCAAAGGTGGAAGACACAACTTCACCACGCACGGAGCGCTGCATGTCAGTCACTTCTTCCGGACGTTCGTCGATCAGAAGCACGATCAGGTAGCATTCTGGATGGTTCGCCGTGATGGAATGCGCGATATTCTGCAAAAGGACCGTCTTACCGGTACGCGGCGGTGCCACGATCAATCCACGCTGGCCCTTGCCGAGCGGCGCGACGAGATCGATGACCCGCGCAGACAGATCCTTCGAGGTCGGGATATCCAGTTCCATCTTGAAGCGCTCGTTCGGATAGAGCGGCGTCAGATTGTCGAAGTGGACCTTGTGACGGATCTTCTCGGGATCTTCGAAATTGATCGTGTTGACCTTCAGGAGCGCGAAATAGCGTTCGCCTTCCTTTGGCCCGCGGATCGGGCCCTCGACCGTATCGCCGGTCTTGAGCGAGAAACGTCTGATCTGGGACGGGGAAATGTAGATGTCATCCGGGCCGGGCAGATAATTGGCATTGGCAGAACGAAGAAAGCCGAAGCCGTCTTGCAGAACTTCCACAACGCCTTCGCCGATGATCTCTACATCCTGACTCGCCAGCATCTTCAGGATCGCAAACATCAGCTCCTGCTTGCGCATCGTGCTTGCGTTTTCAACTTCAAGCGATTCAGCAAAGGTCAGGAGATCGGTCGGCGATTTGCTTTTGAGTTCTTGTAGCTTCATTTCAGCCATGAAGAGGGACCACGTCAGTAGATTTTTAAGGGGAACGGCGAGCTGCTGGGATTCGGTACGATCGCGAAGGCCGCAAATGACTGAATATTACGCAAGCCAAAAGAGGAGGTGGCGCGAAAATAGCGACTCGCCGATTCGACCGCAAGCGAAAAGCCCGTGATCGTGAAAATAATGCGCCAGAGCCCGGAGGCGTTAGAACGGCTTCACGATGGCGAGAACGACAATGATGATCATCAGAAGCGTCGGGGCTTCATTCATCATCCGCCAGAAGCGCGGTGTGCGGATGTATTCACCGCGGCCAAAAGACTTCACCGCTTTCGAGAAATAGCCATGAACGCCGGAAAGCGCGACGACGGCCGCGATCTTGGCATGCAGCCAGCCTCCCTGAAATTCGAAGACCTGCCACGCCAGATAGAGACCGAGGATCCACGACACCACCATGGCCGGGTTCATGATCACCTTCATGAGCCTCGATTCCATCACCGAGAATGTCCGTGCCTGGTCCGAGGAGGGATCACAATCGCTGTGATAGATGAACAGCCGCGGCAGGTAGAGCATGCCGGCCATCCACGAGATGATCGCGATCACATGCAAGGACTTGATCCAGGGATAGGCGACATCCGGCCCGGCGATCATGATACCGCCAGCCACAACGGCGAAGAAGACGAGCGCGCTTGCCGCTTTCTTCGCAGCCTGCCGGCCCGGCTTGACGTCTATCTGCCGTTCCATGATCTCACCCGAACTGTCGAACCTGAGCAACGAGTTCCGTCACATGCGCCGGATCGGCTTGCGGGGTGATCCCGTGACCCAGGTTGAAAATCAGCGGTCCGTGGCCAAGCTTTTGCAGAATGGCGTCGATCCCGTCCCTGAGCGCAGCTCCACCCGCAACAACACGCATTGGGTCGAGATTGCCCTGCACGGCACCGTCTTTCTGGAGCTCTACCGCGAAGCTCAGCGGAACCGACCAGTCGAGACCGATGGCATCCGCCGTCGTTGCCTGGCGATAATTATTGAGCAGGATCCCGGCACCCTTCGCAAAGGCGATGACCTTCGCTCCCGGACGACGCGCGCGGACGGAATCGATGATCCGCCGAACGGGCCTTACCGCATAAGCCTCGAATTCTTCCTCACCGAGAACGCCTGCCCAGGAATCGAAAATCTGCACGGCATCAGCGCCCGCATCGATCTGTGCGACGAGGTAGTCCGCCGAGACATCTGCGAGGAAATCGAGAAGCCACTTGAACTCCTCAGGGTGACGGTACGCAAACAGGCGGGCAGGGGCCTGGTCCGGCGTTCCATGTCCTGCGATCATGTAGGTGGCAACCGTCCAGGGAGCACCACAGAAGCCGAGCAGCGTCGTCTCGGCAGGCAGTTCATGACGCAAGCGAGCAACCGTCTCCATCACCGGCTTCAGGTGATCAATCACACCTTCCGGAGAAAGCTTACGGATCCCATCCGTGTCGATGGGATCCATCTGTGGCCCGTGACCTTCGGTAAACGTGACATTGCGCTTCAAGGCATCCGGGATGACGAGAATGTCCGAAAACAGAATGGCAGCATCAAAGCCATAACGTCGAATAGGCTGCAGCGTGACCTCTGTCGCGAACTCGGGCGAATAACAGAGGTCGAGGAAACTCCCGGCCTTCTGCCGCGTTTCCCGGTATTCGGGCAGGTATCGTCCGGCCTGGCGCATCAGCCAAATCGGGGGCGGGGTGACCGTCTTGCCATTCAAAACGTCGAGGACTTTCCGGTTCGGCATGCTCAAGGCCAGCGCCCTTTCAATAAAGAAAAGATATATAGACTCTTCTTCTATTTCTAAGAGTCTCTGACTATCAAGGATTAATCCTAGATCACAGCTTGTTCGTCTCGCAGGGATCCGAACGGTTCAAAGGCGACCACTCGACAAGATGCCTGGGGGTATCGGGGATAACCTCAAATTAACTCGTGATTTCAGAGGCTTCGAGAATGCTGTCCGTCAGCGTAAACTGGGCGTAGGGAGTCGACGGCCACTTCGCACTTCGGATCTTCACCACAATCCACAGGCCCATGGAATCCGAGGCCCCAGCGGAGTCGATTGTGGATAAATCGGCACTTTTCCTCTTGCCCCGGCTCCGCTCCCGCCGTTACCTCTGGTTATCCCAATTTATCAACAGGACGCGGTGAACAACGTGGAGAACCGGAAAAACTTCTTCCATCTCCACCTGATTTCTGACTCAACGGGCGAGACTCTGATCTCCGCCGGCAGAGCAGCAGCGGCCCAGTTTCGAGGCTCCAATGCCATCGAGCATGTCTATCCGCTTATCCGCAGCAAGAAGCAGATCAAGGCGCTGATCGATGCGATCGACCGTGAGCCAGGGATAGTCCTCTACACCATCGTTGATCGCGACCTCGCAGCCCTCATTGAGACAGGCTGTCATGAACTGGGTCTGCCTTGCGTCAACGTGCTCGCGCCGATCATCGAAAAGTTCCAGGACTATCTCGGAGCCCCGTCAAGGGGAAGGGTCGGCGCGCAGCATGTGCTTAACGCCGACTACTTTGCCCGGATCGAGGCGCTCAATTTCACCATGGACCATGACGATGGCCAGGCCCCGGAAGACTATGATCAGGCCGACGTTGTCATCATCGGCATCAGCCGCACGTCGAAAACGCCGACCAGCATCTACCTCGCCAACCGCGGTATCAAAACTGCGAACATGCCGATCGTCCCAGGAGTGCCGGTACCGGAGAGTTTGATCAATACGACCAGGCCTCTGATTGTCGGTCTGATCGCAACGTCCGACCGCATTTCCCAGGTTCGCGAAAACCGTGTTCTCGGGACGACAGCCGGTTACGACCGCAGCGAATATGTCGATCGCGCGTCGATTACCGAGGAACTCAAATATGCCCGGTCGCTCTGTGCCCGCAACAACTGGCCGCTGATCGACGTCACGCGGCGCTCGATCGAAGAGACTGCCGCGGCCATTGTTGCCCTGCGTCCAAAGCCACGCTAAGGCCGGATAAAGACAAAGCGAGGAATGGGTGATGGCTAAAGCTCTGATACTGGCGTCCGGAAGCGCCGTTCGCCAGACGCTGCTCAGGAATGCGGGACTGGACTTTGAGGCGAAGCCAGCCTCGGTCGACGAGCGCGCGATCGAGCAAGACCTGCCCGAGACTGACAGGGATCCGGTTTCGATCGCCCGACAGCTGGCCATCGCCAAGGCCCGCGATCTTTCCGCTCAGCACCCGGAAGCGTTCGTAATCGGTTGCGATCAAACAATGTCACTGGGACAGCGGGTCTTTCACAAGGCGGCTTCAATCGCGGAGGCGCGAGAAACGCTGGAAGACCTTCGTGGCAACACGCACGTTCTGAACAGTGCCGTATGTCTCGTGAAAAACGGTGAACTGCTGTGGAGTACCGTGGTGTCGGCCAAGATGCAGGTTCGGCATTTTTCCGAGGACTGGTTGACCGGCTACCTCGCCAGGAACGCAGAGAGTATTTTGTCCAGCGTTGGTTGCTACCAGCTGGAAGGAGAGGGCATCCAGTTGTTCGACACCATAGACGGTGACTATTTCACCATTCTCGGTCTGCCCTTGCTTCCGTTGCTCGCGGCCCTTCGTGACCAGGGAATTAACCATGCGTGATTCACGTGAAACAATTTCGCCCCGTGCATTCGTCGTCGGCTACCCAATCAAGCACTCACGGTCACCTCTGATCCATGGGCATTGGCTGGCAACCTACGGATTGGCCGGGTCCTATGATCGGGTAGCGGTCGCGCCGGACGATTTTGCTGCATTCGTTGCTGGTCTGAAATCGTCAGACGCTCCCTTCTGCGGAGGCAATGTCACCATTCCGCACAAGGAAGTAGCCTGCCGACTGGCCGACAAGGTCGATCCACTCGCGGAAGAACTTGGTGCAGCCAATACGCTGTGGCGCGAGGACGGACATCTTCATGCGACCAATACGGACGGCATCGGCTTCACAGCCAATCTGGATGATCGTCATCCGGGATGGCATCGCGCAAAAAGCGCGGTCGTTTTGGGGGCCGGCGGGGCAAGCAGGGCAATCCTCCAAGCTCTGCGTGACCGCGGTGTTCCGGAAATTCACGTCGTCAATCGCACGGTCGAGCGAGCCCGCGAGCTGGTCGATCGCTTCGGCACACCCCTTCACGCGCACGGCATGGAGGCTCTGGCATCCCTGCTCGAGGGTGCTGATCTCTTTGTCAACACGAGCTCGCTCGGGATGGACGGTTCTGAAGCGCCCCGTCTGCCATTCGAAAAAATGGCGGGCAATGCCTTGGTGACCGATATCGTCTATGTTCCGCTGAAGACGCCCTTCATTCTTCAGGCAGAGCAGGCGGGTCTCGCGACGGTCGACGGACTGGGCATGCTGCTGCATCAAGCCGCCCCCGGGTTTGAAAAATGGTTCGGGCGCCGGCCCGAAGTGACCGAGACGCTTCGCAATCTCGTTCTGGCAGATATCGAGGCCCATTGATGATCGTGGTTGGACTGACGGGATCAATCGGTATGGGAAAATCCACGACCGCCGGGCTCTTCGCCTCGGAAGGCGTGCCCGTCAATGACGCCGATCAGGTCGTCCATGACCTCTATCGCAGCGACGCCGTGGAACCCATCCGGGAGGTCTTCCCGGACGTCGTCGTCGACGGTATCGTCGACCGACAGAAGCTTTCCGCGAATCTGGCAAAGAATCCGGCTAATTTCAAAACGCTCGAGGCGATCGTCCATCCGTTGGTGCGCCTTCGCGAGAAGGCATTCCTGGAAGAGCAGAATGCAGCTGGGGCGAGCGTCGTTGTCCTCGATATACCGCTCCTGTTCGAAACGAACGCAAGCGGCCGCGTCGATAAGATCGTGGTGGTGAGTTGCCCGCCGGAGATCCAGAGGGAGCGGGTCCTCGCTCGTCCCGGAATGACCCTTGAGAAGTTCGAGCTCATTTTGTCGCGACAGACGCCAGACGCGGAAAAGCGGGCCCGGGCAGACTATGTGATCGACACCGGCCGCGGCATTGACAAGGCGCGCGAGCAGGTCAAAACAATCCTGCAAGATTTGCGAAAGCAGGCGGGAAGCACTGAGCATGCGTGAAATCATCTTCGACACGGAAACGACTGGCCTCGACAACAAGACAGATCGCGTGATCGAAATCGGCGGGATCGAGTTGATCAATCACTTCCCGAGTGGCCGCACCTTCCACGTCTACATCAATCCGGGCGACAAGAAGGTTCACCCGGATGCGCTCGCTGTGCACGGCATTACCGACGATTTTCTGAAGGACAAGCCGAGCTTTTCGGAGATCGTCGTCGACCTCCAGGAATTCTTCGAAGGCGCCAAATGGATCGCCCATAACGCGACCTTCGACATGGGCTTTATCAATGCGGAATTCGACAGGCTGGGTCTCCCGCCGGTGCCGCAGGACATGGTCATTGATACGCTTGCCCTTGCGCGACGCAAGCATCCGATGGGACCCAATTCCCTCGACGCCCTGTGCCGGCGATACGGGATCGACAACTCGCACAGAACCAAGCACGGCGCCTTGCTCGACTCCGAACTTCTCGCTGAAGTCTATATCGAGATGCTTGGCGGCCGACAGGCCGCCCTCGGCCTGACGACGGTAGAGACGCGGCGTAACCAGTCCATCGAACTCAACGATCTGGTCGAGATCAGCTACGAGCGGCCGCGACCTTTGGCGCCACGCCTCTCGACATCCGAAGTGGAAGGCCATGCCAAGCTGGTGGCAAGGCTCGGCGAAAAGGCACTCTGGTCCAAATATCCTGTATGAAAAAAGGGCCCGGTTGGGGCCCTTTCTGATTCCGCCGACGATGACCCTAAAGATCAGTTC
Source organism: Rhizobiaceae bacterium (assembly GCA_027484835.1). Lineage (GTDB taxonomy): Bacteria > Pseudomonadota > Alphaproteobacteria > Rhizobiales > Rhizobiaceae > Allorhizobium. The sequence continues at coordinate 8,917 of JAIXSF010000427.1, forward strand.
GGTGCGGACTGACCCTTGGCGCGGGACTGCTCTTCTGCAACGCGCTGTGCAAACATCTGGGCAAAATCGATCGGGTCGATCATCAGGGGCGGGAAGCCGCCATTGCGCGTAGCGTCGGCAATGATCTGACGAGCGAACGGGAACAGCAGGCGCGGGCATTCAATGAAAAGAACCGGCAGCATGTGTTCCTGCGGGAAGCCGGAGATCCGGAAGACGCCGCCATAAACTAGCTCGGTAACGAAAACGACCTTGTCGCCATCCTTGGCTTCAGCATTCAGCGCCAGCACCACGTCGAAGTCGTTGTCCGACAGCGGATTGGCATTGACGTTAACATTGATGTTGATGGCCGGCGCCTTGTCGCGCGCCTGCAGCGACCGCGGTGCACCTGGGTTCTCGAAGGAGAAGTCCTTGATGTACTGGGCAAGAATGTTGAGGGACGGAGAAGTCGTTCCCTGATTGTTGTCGGCCATAGGGCGTTTCCTTGAAGATGAATTGCTTAGGCCATCTAACATTTGAAACTTGACCTTACAACCCTGACGCCAGGCGCCCCGGGTTGGTCAGTCTCGGCCGATCCTCGGGCCGCGCCATGGAGAATTTGGATCCGCTTCGCGCCGAAATTCATCCTCGTCCAGATCAACGACATTGTCGCGAGGGGATGGTTGCGGACGGAAACCACCGCCACCGGAAAACGTGCTGGTCATGACGATGCGTGGCTTGATCAACCGCCAGGCCAGATCACGGACGAAGGGCAGAAACAGCAGAATGCCGATGATGTCCCCGAAGAAGCCAGGCACGATGAGGAGGAATGCGGCAACGGCCAGAAGCGCTGCATGAACCAGTTCCCGACCCGGATCGACCCCGCGTTGAGCCTCGCTCTGCAAACGGCGCAGAATGCCCGCACCCTGGAAGCGCAGCAGGACGACACCGGCCACAGCCGACAGCAGGACCAGCCCCAGTGTCGGCAGGACGCCGATGGCTTGCCCAACCAGAATGAAGCTTGCGATCTCGACCAGAGGTGCGAGGAGGAAGAGCACCAAGGGAATGCGCATGCACGACTCCAAACGCCATTGTGATCTTTATATCGCAAGAGTCGGCGCCACTCGCTGCAAAGAATGCGTCGCGCCATTTGAATGATGCGGCACTGCAGACTATATGGGAGATTGAAAAATCGAATTCAATCAAGCCTGGCGGTATTCATGGGATCTAGCGATTTCGTTACATTGTTCTTCCTGGTGGCTGCGGTGCTGATATTCTTTCAGCTCCGCAGTGTGCTTGGACGCCGCACGGGCAACGAAAAGCCGCCTTTCGATCCGCTTGCGCAGCGCGACCTGCCGAAGGGCACAACGCGCGATGACGGCAAGGTCGTGACACTGCCGCGTCGTGATGAAGCGACCGGTGAAGATCGCTTCGGTGCGGTGGACGCGTATACGCCAGCCGGCACGACATTGAACGATCAGCTGCGCGAGCTGCTCCGGCATGATCCGAACTTCAGCCCGAAGGAATTCCTCAACGGCGCGAAAATCGCCTATGAGATGATTGTCATGGCCTACGCCCAGGGCGATCGGAAGACGCTGAAGGGCTTGCTCTCGCGGGAAGTGCTTGAAGGATTCGAGGGTGCCATCGCCGATCGCGAAAGCAGGGGCGAGACCGTCCAGTCCACCTTCGTTGGCATCGAGAAGGCGGAAATCATCCAGGCCTCTGCCCGTGATAACGAGGAGCAGGTGACCGTTCGGATCGTCAGTCAGCTGATCACCGCCACCTTCGACAAGAACGGCGCAGTGATCGACGGTGACGCGGAAGCCGTGTCCGAGGTCAACGATGTCTGGACCTTCGCGCGCGATGTCCGTTCGCGCGACCCCAACTGGAAACTGATCGCGACCGAAGCGGAACAATGAGCGAGACTGGTTCCGCCTTCCGCCTGAAGCCCGTTGCGTTTGAAGATCTGCCGGGCTGGAGCGCGGACGACCCATCACCTCTCTGGGATGCCATGGCCGATTGCAGGGATTACCTGCAGTCGGTCAAACCGTATAAGGCGGGAAGACTCGGTCTGACCGCGGATGATTTGATGCCCTTGCTGAAGGCTGGCGCCGTCGCTCAGCCCAGCAACGCTGTCGAGGCACGGGCATTTTTCGAGACAGAAACGCGTCCGTTTCTCGTCGAAACTCAGCCCGCCGGCACCGGACTGGTTACCGCTTTCTATGAGCCGGAAGTTGCGGTCAGCGACGTAAGGGATGAGCAGTATCGGCATCCCTTCTATCGTCGGCCCCTCGATCTGGTGGATGTCGACGACAGCAATCGGCCCGATCATCTCGATCCGTCCTATGCCTTCGGGCAGCAGACGAGCGATGGTATCGGGCTCTACCCGGATCGACAGGCGATCGATCAGGGATGGCTTGAGGGCAGGGGCCTGGAAATTGCCTGGGCACGCTCCAAGGTCGATGTGTTTTTCGCCCATGTTCAGGGCGCAGCGCGTCTCAGATTTCCCGACGGCCGCCTTCGCCGCATCACCTATTCGGCAAAAGCGGGTCACCCATTTTCAGGGATCGGCCGGTTGCTGATCGATCTGGGCGAAATCCCGGAAGCTGAGATCTCCATGCAGTCGATCCGTGCTTGGCTTTCAGCCCATCCGGACCGCATCGATGAAATCTTCTGGCACAACAAGTCCTACATCTTCTTCCGAGAAGCGGATGTCGACGATCTGAGCCGGGGACCGATCGCAGCGGCCAAGGTTCCGCTCATCGCAGGAAGGTCCTTGGCCGTTGATCGCCAGATCCATACCTTCGGCTTCCCTTTCTTCGTACACGCGCCGGGTTTGACCCGGCTCGACCAGGGCCGCGACTTCGCGCGCACGATGCTGGCACTTGATACGGGCTCGGCCATTGTCGGACCCGCACGGGGTGACATCTTCACCGGTTCGGGTGACGAGGCGGGAGACCTGGCCGGTGCCGTGCGCAACCGCGCCGATTTCTATATACTGATCCCGAAGCAGGCAGCAGAGAGGTTTGTCTGAGTGTCGGGTGGACCAAAGCTCAATCCGGAAGATCGTATCCTCTGGGGTAAGGTTGCGCGGTCAACCCGCCCCATGCCCGGACGCATGGAAGAGCTTCTGAGTTTTGAGGATCAGTTCCAGGAACCGGTCGAGGAGAAAGATGTTGCGGCTCTCAAGAGGGCGGCCCTGACGGTTCCGGCATCCAGTCCCGAAGAGGACCGGAAGCCGCAGCAACACGCCCATCACCCCCTGGAAAAGCCTGTCAAACGCAAGCTCTCCCGCGGCCATCTCGCGCTGGAAGCGCGGATCGACCTGCATGGCCTGATCCAGAGCGAAGCCCATGGCATGCTCCTCGATTTCCTGATCCGAGCACACGAGCGTGGTCTGAGACACGTTCTGATCATCACCGGCAAGGGCAGTTCGCTTGGCAGTGAAGGCGCCCTGAAACGCGCAGTGCCACTCTGGTTCTCGCTGCCGGAATTCCGGTTTCTCATCTCCTCCTACGAGCCGGCTGCCAGGCAGCATGGCGGGGAGGGGGCACTTTACGTGCGGCTCTCGCGCCGAGGGCAGGAACGGCGATGACCCCCTTTGGCGAAGCGCTCCGCCAATTGCGGAAGCGCAAGGGCGTATCGCAAAAGGAAATGGCCGCAGCGATCGGGGTTTCCCCGGCCTACCTCTCGGCACTCGAGCACGGCAAGCGGGGCCTGCCCAACTTCGATTTCCTCCAGCGCGTCGCCGGATACTTCAACATCATCTGGGATGAAGCCGAAGAGCTGTTCTCCACGGCTGGCCGATCTGATCCTCGCGTGGTTCTCGATACCTCCGGGATGAAGCCGGAATACACCGCCTTCGCCAACGATCTGGCCAGGCTGATTCGCCAGCTCTCACCGGATGTGATACGAGAGATGCAGGATATTTTGGACAGCGCCAAAAAACGGCCCTGATGGGGTTGAAAAGCCCTCTCTATCCACCACAAACGACGCCCTCGCCTTTGGAACTCAGGGCAAAACCCCTATAGTCGGCCCACTTGAAGCTGCTGATTCGAATCAGCCGGGCCTTTGAGAGTTGACTGGAAAGATTGCTGAATGACCGACTTGCCGATCGCGGAAAATGATGGTCCGGCCGAATATGGCGCGGACTCGATCAAGGTTCTGAAGGGACTGGATGCGGTCCGCAAGCGCCCCGGCATGTATATCGGTGATACCGACGATGGTTCGGGCCTGCATCACATGGTCTACGAAGTCGTCGACAACGCGATCGACGAAGCCCTGGCAGGCCATGCGGATATCGTCACGGTGACGCTGAATGCCGATGGCTCGGTCACCGTTACCGACAACGGCCGCGGCATCCCGACGGACATTCATACCGGCGAAGGTGTCTCCGCCGCTGAAGTCATCATGACCCAGCTGCATGCAGGCGGCAAATTCGACCAGAACTCCTACAAGGTCTCCGGCGGTCTGCACGGCGTCGGCGTCTCCGTCGTCAACGCGCTTTCGGTGAAGCTTAACCTGCGGATCCGCCGTAATGGCAAGCTGCACGAAATCAGCTTCACCCATGGCGTGGCCGATGGTCCGCTGAAGGTGATCGGCGAGTATGAGGGACGGTCGGGCACGGAAGTCACCTTCCTGCCGAGCACCGAAACCTTCACCAAGGTCGATTTTGATTACGGAACGCTCGAGCATCGCCTGCGCGAACTCGCCTTCCTCAATTCCGGCGTCCGCATTCTGCTGACCGACAAGCGCAAGTCGGACATCCGCCAGGAAGAAATGCTCTACGATGGCGGTCTGGAAGCCTTCGTCCGTTATCTCGACCGCTCCAAGAAGCCGCTGGTCGAAAAGCCTGTGGCCATCAAGGGTGAGAAGGACGGTATCACCGTCGAAGTCGCCATGTGGTGGAACGACAGCTACCACGAGAACGTGCTCTGCTTCACCAACAACATTCCCCAGCGCGACGGTGGCACGCACATGGCCGGCTTCCGTGCGGCCCTGACCCGTCAGGTGACGTCCTATGCCGATAGCTCGGGCATCACCAAGAAGGAGAAGGTGTCGCTGCAGGGCGAAGACTGCCGCGAAGGTCTGTCAGCCGTCCTCTCGGTGAAGGTCCCGGATCCGAAATTCTCGTCACAGACCAAGGACAAGCTCGTTTCGTCGGAAGTCCGACCGGTCGTTGAAAACCTCGTCAACGAGGCGCTCAGCACCTGGTTTGAGGAGCATCCGACCGAAGCCAAGATCCTTGTCGGCAAGGTCGTCGAAGCAGCCGTCGCTCGCGAAGCCGCGCGTAAGGCGCGCGAGCTGACCCGCCGCAAGGGCGCACTCGATATCGCCTCGCTGCCCGGCAAGCTCGCCGATTGCTCCGAGCGTGATCCGGCCAAGTCCGAACTCTTCCTCGTCGAGGGTGACTCGGCAGGTGGCTCGGCCAAGCAGGGTCGCTCGCGCGAAAACCAGGCCATCCTGCCGCTGCGAGGCAAGATCCTGAACGTCGAGCGTGCCCGCTTCGACAAGATGCTTTCGAGCCAGGAAATCGGCACGCTGATCACCGCGCTTGGTACCTCGATCGGTAAGGACGAATTCAACGCTGATAAGCTGCGTTACCACAAGATCATCATCATGACCGATGCTGACGTGGACGGTGCGCATATCAGAACGCTCCTGCTCACCTTCTTCTTCCGCCAGATGCCGGAACTGATCGAGCGCGGTCACCTCTACATCGCCCAGCCGCCGCTCTATAAGGTGTCGCGCGGAAAGTCCGTTCAGTATCTGAAGGATGAAAAGGCGCTGGAAGACTATCTGATCACGATGGGTCTAGAAGAGGCGACCTTGTCGCTCGCCAACGGCGAAGTCCGCGCCGGACAGGACCTGCGCGACGTCATCCAGGATGCGCTGCGCCTGCGGTCTCTCATCGACGGCCTGCACTCGCGCTACAACCGCAATGTCATCGAACAGGCAGCAATCGCCGGCGCGCTCAATCCGGAACTGACTGGCAACCGCCAGCAGGCCGAAGCCACCGCAGCGCTCGTCGCGAGCCGCCTGGACATGATCGCCGAAGACACCGAACGTGGCTGGCAGGGCTTTGTCACCGACGAAGGCGGACTGCGCTTCGAACGTATGGTTCGTGGTGTCAAGGAAGTGGCTGCCGTCGATGTAGCGCTCATCGGTTCTGCCGACGCACGTCACATGGACCAGATGTCTGCACGTCTGCGGGAGATCTATTCGGAACCTCCGGTTCTCACCCGCAAGGATGGCCGCAGCGACATGTCGGGCCCGCGTGCACTCCTCGATTCGATCTTTGCGACCGGCCGCAAAGGCCTGTCCATGCAGCGATACAAGGGCTTGGGCGAAATGAACGCCGAGCAGCTCTGGGAAACCACGCTTGATCCAAACGTGCGCTCCCTGCTGCAGGTCAAGGTCAACGATGCAACCGATGCAGACGGCCTGTTCTCGCGCCTGATGGGTGACGAAGTCGAGCCGCGCCGCGAGTTCATCCAGGAGAATGCACTCAGCGTTGCCAACCTCGACATCTGATCCGACAGATGGAACACTGACGTCAAAAAGGCCGCTCCGCAGCGGCCTTTTCTTTTTCAACAGACATGATCGCTATGATGGTTAACGTGATTCACGTGAAACCACTGGGCTCCAACGATCAGAAGTGGCCCTCGAAAGCGACCTCGGCCAGCGGCTTACGCTCGTTCGGCGTCTCCCTCGCACGCAGCCCCTCGGGCAGGGCTTCCTTGTCACCGAGCTTCCCGATCGCAACGGCAGCATTGATATGGAAACCTTCGGGGGCACCGAGTTCGGCGAGTGCGCGGTCGAAGCTGAAACCGGTCATGGCATGGGCGAAGTAACCCGACTTGATCGCCTGAAGCGACAGCAGACCCCAGGCAGCACCCGCATCGAAACTGTGGCTGCGGTAGGACTTTGGCTCCGAGCCATCCGCCGGCCGGCTCAAAGTATCCGAGAAGATGAAGACGAGTGCCGAGGCATTCTTCGCCCAGCCCTGGTTGAACTCGATCAGGATGTCGAAAAACTTGTCGAACTCGGGTGTTCCCTTCAGTGCGTAGATGAAGCGCCAGGGCTGGTAGTTGAATGCAGACGGTGCCCAATGCGCAGCGTCCAGAATGGTCAGAAGATCTTCCTTCGGCATTGCACTGCCGTCGAAGGCACGGGGAGACCAACGGTCGAGGAAGATCGGGTCGACATTGTATTCGGACTTGCGGTGATTGCTGGTGGTCATTGTGTTCCTTCACTCATGTCTTGGGACGACGTTTGGAACAAACAACAAATCGCAAGCCTCGGAAAGGCTAGTGGCTGCAATTTCAGGTGAACTCTGTGGTCATTGATTAACCGCATCCCCGGCAGGGAACCTTAAGTCTTTTGGAGCATCATCTGCAGTCTGAGGACTTTTGGTGATGCTCGCCGAGGAAAAATCCGGGCTTTTGCGTTGCACAAAGTCTGTTAGTGTAGCGAATGAACGCGGACCCTTCTTGGTCCGGTACAAAGGTACTGAACCCATGTTCTATCAGCTCTACGAACTGAACCATGCCTTCATGGCCCCATTCCGGGCAACCGCCGACGCGATGAACCTCGCTTGGAAGAACCCGTTGAACCCATGGTCGCACACGGTCGTCGGGCGATCTTTCTCCGCAGGCTTTGAAGTCTTTGAACGGGTAACGAGACGTTACGGAAAGCCGTCCTTCGGGCTCCCCACGACCACGGTCGATGGTGAGAGCATAAAGGTGGAAGAAGAAATCGTCTGGCGCAAACCCTTTTGCGATCTGATCCATTTCAAGCGTCACCTCCCGGCTGGTGCGGACAAAGGACCACGTATCCTGATCGTCGCTCCGATGTCCGGCCACTACGCAACGCTGTTGCGCGGTACCGTCGAGGCTTTGCTGCCTAGCGCTGACATCTATATCACCGACTGGATCGACGCCCGCATGGTGCCGGTCACCGACGGCAATTTCGATCTCGACGACTACATTGATTACGTCATCGATATCCTGCATCACCTGGGTCCCGACACCCATGTGGTGGCAGTCTGCCAGCCCTCCGTTCCCGTGCTCGCAGCTGTTGCCGTGATGGAGGGCGAGGGCGATACCTGCGCTCCGTCATCGATGACGCTGATGGGCGGACCGATCGATACCCGCATCAACCCGACCGCCGTCAACCAGCTGGCCCAGGACAAGCCGCTGGAATGGTTCCGCGACAATGTCGTCATGCAGGTGCCGTGGCCGCAGCCCGGCTTCATGCGTCAGGTCTATCCGGGCTTCCTGCAGCTCTCGGGCTTCATGTCGATGAACCTCGACCGGCACATGATCGCCCACAAGGACTTCTACATGCACCTCGTCAAGAACGACGGGGACTCGGCCGAAAAGCATCGTGATTTCTACGACGAATACCTGGCCGTGATGGACCTCACGGCGGAATTCTATCTGCAGACCGTCGATACCGTCTTCATCAAGCACTCCCTGCCGAAGGGTGAGATGATGCATCGCACCAAGCGTGTCGATACGACAGCGATCCGCAACGTCGCGCTTCTGACAGTCGAAGGTGAGAATGACGACATCTCCGGCGTCGGCCAGACGAAGGCGGCGCAGACCATCTGCACCAACATCCCGGAGCACATGCGTCTGCACTACATGCAGCCGGATGTCGGTCACTACGGGGTCTTCAACGGCTCCCGCTTCCGCCGTGAGATCGCGCCGCGGATCATCCAGTTTGCCCTGACCCACGGCAAGAAGGTCAAGGCAACGACTCCGGTCAAGCGCGTCATTAAGGGTGGCAAGTCCCTCTGACATTTTCGTCATTCCGAATTTAAGAAGCGGATTCAATCGGTTCTCCGATTGGGTCCGCTTCTTTCTTGAAGGGCAGGCTGCCATTTCCCACATCGAAACCATCGGAGGGCATTCCGCCCTTCGCGTGAACGAGGTTATCGATGATGAACCAGTCAGCACTGCTTCGGCCGGATTGGACTCCGGCAACCGTCGCCCTGATGGTGCTGGGCTTCGTGGTCTTCTGGCCGCTCGGTCTGGCCATGCTTGCCTACATCCTGTTCGGCGAGAAGTTCCAGAGCTTCAAGCGGGAAGCCAACCGCAAGGCCGACAATGCCTTTGCCTGGTACCGCAACAACAACTACGCGGCCACCGGCTCGACCGGCAATGTTGCCTTCGACGATTGGCGCAAGGCAGAACTCGAGCGTCTCGACGAAGAGCGCCGCCGCCTTGATGAAATGCGCGCCGAATTCGACACCTATGCCCGCGAACTGCGTCGGGCAAAGGACCAGGAAGAATTCGACCGCTTCATGCGTGACCGTCAGCAGATGAAGACGGCAGGCGAGGGTGGTCAGGCTCCGGGCTTCACCGGCAACTGAAGAGCCTGAGTTATTCCGGACGAGATCGAGGTCGGCGTGTCTGCGCCGGCCTTTTTTGTTGCAAGGTGGCACCACGAATCGGCTAGAACAGGCACATGTTCCCCCTGCTGAAAAAGCTGACACCCCAGAGAGCGCCGGCGATCCAGCTGGAGCGGGCGATTGCCGTCGATGGACGGTCGGTTCCCCTTACCATCCGCAAGAACAGCCGGGCGACCCGCATCACGCTCCGGATCGAGCCCGGCGGCCGCGCCCTCAAGATGACAATTCCACCGGGACTGCGCGAACGGGACATCGAGGACTTTCTCGATCGGCATCAGGGTTGGCTCAGCACCAAGCTCAAGCGACAAAAGACGGCCGGGAGCATCGAGGATGGGGGTGAGATCCTGCTTCGTGGAATTCCCCATCGGATCGTCCATACCGGTCAGCTGCGCGGTCTCACTCAGTCGATCGACAGCGAGATCGGCCATATCCTCAGTGTCAGCGGTCTTGAGGATCATCTGCCCCGTCGCGTCGCAGACTTCCTGAAGAAGGAAGCGCGCCGCGATCTGGAGCAGCTCGTGGCGCTTCATGCAAGAAATGTCGGCAAACCGGTGAAAAGCATGACCCTGAAGGATACCCGCAGCCGCTGGGGATCCTGTTCCTGGGACGGCAAGCTCAGCTTTTCCTGGCGCATCGTCATGGCCCCGCCGCTCGTCATCGACTATCTCGCGGCCCACGAGGTCGCGCATCTGCGCGAGATGAACCATGGTCCGGCCTTCTGGGCGCTCTGCCGCAAGCTCTGCCCTGATATGGATGAGGCCAAGGCCTGGCTGAAGCGGCACGGCTCGACCCTGCACGCCATCGACTTCGCTTGAACGACCCGCGACCTTTCAGCCTTTGTCGCAAATTGGCTCGACTCTTTTTTGATTTCGTGCGACTTCGCTGCCATGAGACCCGATATCAAGATCTGCGGACTGAAGACGCCGGAGGCGGTCGATCGTGCGGCTGACCGCGGCGCGAGCCATATCGGCTTTATCTTCTTCGAAAAGAGCCCGCGCAATATCGAACCCGACATTGCAGGTACGCTCGTCGATCGCGTTCGCGGTCAGGTGAAGAGCGTCGCGGTGACGGTCGATGTCGACAACGACGATCTCGATGAGATCATCGCCTTGATGCGGCCGGATATCCTGCAGTTCCATGGCCACGAAAGCCCGGAACGCCTGCTGACGGTCAAGGCTGTGACCGGTCTGCCGATCATCAAGGCATTTTCCATCCGCGATGCCGATGATTTGCGGCGCATCGAGCCCTATATCGGTATTGCCGATCGTTTTCTTTTCGATGCCAAGCCGCCCGTAGGTTCCGATTTGCCTGGCGGCAATGGCGTGACCTTCGATTGGCGTCTGCTGCGTTCGCTTGACGACAGCGTCGATTACATGCTTTCCGGAGGCCTGAACAAGGCCAATATCGCAGAGGCCCTGCGGGAAACCGGAGCGCGGGCAATCGACGTATCCTCCGGCGTGGAATCCGCGCCGGGCGTCAAGGATCTGCAGATGATGGACGAGTTTTTTGCGGCCGTTGCCGACGCAAGTCGAGCACAGCCGGTTTCAGGGAGTGTCAAGTGAACCAGTCACCGAAACCCAATTCCTTCCGTGAAGGTCCCGATGAGGACGGCCGCTTTGGCATCTTCGGTGGCCGCTTCGTTGCCGAAACGCTGATGCCGCTGATCCTTGACCTGCAGGCGGAATGGGAACAGGCGAAGACGGATCCGGAATTCCAGGCGGAGCTGGCGCATCTTAACACCCATTACACCGGTCGTCCGAGCCCGCTCTATTTCGCGGAGCGCCTCACGGAAGAACTCGGTGGCGCGAAGATCTACTTCAAGCGCGACGAGCTCAACCACACCGGTTCGCACAAGATCAACAACTGCCTCGGCCAGATCCTGCTCGCCAAGCGCATGGGCAAGACCCGCATCATCGCCGAAACCGGCGCTGGCCAGCACGGCGTCGCCTCGGCCACGGTTGCGGCCCGCTTCGGCATCCCCTGCGTCGTCTACATGGGTGCAACCGACGTCGAGCGCCAGGCGCCGAACGTTTTCCGCATGAAGCTCCTCGGCGCCGAAGTGAAGCCTGTCACCGCCGGCCATGGCACGCTGAAGGATGCCATGAACGAGGCGCTGCGCGACTGGGTCACCAATGTCGACGACACCTATTACATGATCGGCACTGCCGCCGGCCCGCATCCCTATCCGGAGATGGTCCGCGAGTTCCAGTCGGTCATCGGCCGCGAGACCCGCGAGCAGATGCTTGCTGCCGAAGGCCGCCTGCCTGACATGCTGATTGCTGCCGTCGGTGGCGGTTCGAACGCGATCGGTCTCTTCCATCCCTTCCTGGATGACGAGAGCGTGCGGATCGTTGGCGTCGAAGCCGGTGGCAAGGGTCTCGACGGCGAAGAGCATTGCGCCTCGCTGACCGCGGGCACGCCGGGCGTCCTGCATGGCAACCGCACCTATCTGCTGCAGGATGGCGACGGCCAGATCAAGGAAGGTCACTCGATCTCCGCAGGCCTCGACTATCCCGGCATCGGTCCCGAGCACTCCTGGCTGAAGGACATGGGCCGCGTTGAATACGTGCCCATCAGGGACGATGAGGCGCTTGCCGCATTCCAGCTGTTGACACGGACCGAAGGCATAATCCCGGCGCTCGAGCCGAGCCATGCGCTCGCCGAAGTCATCAAGCGCGCGCCGAAGATGGACAAGGACCAGATCATCGTGATGAACCTCTGCGGCCGCGGCGACAAGGACATCTTCACTGTCGGCAAGATTCTCGGTATGGGGCTCTGATCATGACTGCGCGTATGGACCAA
>JAIXSF010000054.1 GCA_027484835.1 Rhizobiaceae bacterium
CGACGAGTGCGATGCGATCCTTGGAGCGGCCCGACATGTCGAGATAGCCGACGGTGGCCGAATCGACCGGGAAGAAGCCGCAGGTCGCGCCGTATTCCGGACCCATGTTGCCGATCGTCGCACGGTCTGCGACCGGCAGCGTGTCGAGGCCGGGGCCGAAGAATTCGACGAACTTCGACACGACGCCCTTCTTGCGCAGCATCTGGACGACAGTCAGCACGAGGTCGGTCGCGGTGACGCCTTCCTTCAACGTGCCGGTCAGCTTGAAGCCGATAACCTCAGGCAGCAGCATGGATACCGGCTGGCCGAGCATGGCGGCTTCGGCTTCGATACCACCGACACCCCAGCCGAGAACGCCGAGGCCGTTGATCATCGTAGTGTGGCTGTCCGTGCCGACGCAGGTGTCGGGATAAGCGATGGTTTCGCCGTCCTCGTCCTTCGTCCAGACGGTCTGGCCGAGATATTCGAAGTTCACCTGATGACAGATGCCGGTGCCCGGGGGAACGACGCGGAAGTTCTTGAAGGCCTGCTGGCCCCACTTCAGGAAGCGGTAGCGCTCGCCGTTGCGCTGGTATTCCAGCTCGACGTTGCGGGCGAATGCCTGGGGCGTGCCGAACTCGTCGACGATGACGGAGTGGTCGATGACCAGGTCGACGGGAACCAGCGGGTTGATCTTTTCCGGATCGCCACCGAGGTTCTTGATGCCGTCACGCATGGCAGCCAGGTCAACGACGGCCGGAACGCCGGTGAAGTCCTGCATCAGCACGCGGGCCGGGCGATAGGCGATTTCGGCTTCGGTCAGACCCTTGTTGACGAGCCAGGCGGCGCAGGCTTCGATATCGGCCTTGGTGACGGAACGACCGTCTTCGTTGCGAAGCAGGTTCTCGAGAAGCACCTTCATCGAGTAGGGGAGCTTCGATACACCGGCAAGACCGTTCGCTTCGGCCTTCGGAATGCTGTAGTAGACATAGTCCTTGCCATCGACGGTCAGGACCGAACGGCAATTGAAGCTGTCGAGAGATTTAGCCACGGATAGAACCCCGCTTGAAACTGATAGCCAACACAATCGTGCGGACGCCTATGCACTTCATGCACATCAGGATGCGGGTACGACCATTTCCGCTGTCCGCACGTGAAATCGCTGCTTGCGATGTTCAAGTTCGGCACAAGGATGAACGTCACGCCGGCCGCTGGCGTGGTTGCAGGTCTTATAGATAATTTCTAAGAAAGGCGCCAGACCGACGAAGGGCGAAAACGGAATTTTTTATGAGGCAGGCCTCATCCTGCCAGAAAGCGACCATGATCAGGCTCGAAGCCGAAAATCTCTCAGCGCGCCGCGGCGAAGACCTGATTTTCGTTAATGTTTCCTTTACGTTGGCCGTCGGTGAGGCTTTGGTTCTGACGGGCCGAAACGGCTCGGGAAAGTCAACTTTGCTGCGGGTCATCGCTGGCCTCCTTCGTCCGGAAACGGGCCGCGCCATCTGCCGTATGCATGGCGGCGACGAGGTCCGCCCCGCTGGTGAATTCAGCCATTATCTCGGTCACCGAAACGGCATGAAGCGCGAATTGACGGTCGCGGAAAACCTCGACTTCTGGAAATCCTTTCTTGGCGACACTGGAGGGGGGCACGGCATGAGTGTCGAAGAGGCCGCCGATGCGGTGGAACTCTCCGGCATTACCCACCTTCCTTACGGCTATCTGTCGGCCGGACAACAGCGCCGCTTTGCCATGGCGCGGCTTCTCGTCGCGCATCGGCCGATCTGGATCCTCGACGAGCCGACCGCAGCACTCGACCGGCGCGCGGATGCGATGTTTGAAGATCTTGTTCGACGGCATCGGCAGGCAGGCGGTATCGTGATTGCCGCGACCCACCAGCCTCTCGGCATGGAAGGCGCGGCACAGCTGGAAATGCTCGGCTTCGACGGCGTCGACCTGGAGTATTCCGCATGATGGCGCTTTTCCTCAGGGACCTGAAACTTTCGGTTCGGGCTGGTGGCGGTGCGCTGATCGGCGTGCTCTTTTTCACCACGGTCGTTGCCGTCATCCCCTTCGGCGTCGGTCCCGATCTCAATCTGCTTTCGCGCATTGGGCCTGCGATCGTCTGGATCGGGGCGCTGTTGTCTGCGCTCCTGGGCCTCGACCGCCTGTTTCAGGCCGAACGGGACGATGGTTCACTCGACATTCTGCTCATGCAGGAAACGCCGCTCGTGGTCACCGTTCTGGTCAAGTGCCTGGCGCATTGGGTCGCCACGGGCCTGCCGCTCGTCGTTGCTTCCCCGTTGCTCGGATTGTTCATGAATATGGACGAGGTCGCGATCGGTGCGGTGATGCTGACGCTTCTGGTCGGCTCACCGGCGATCACCCTGATCGGCGCAGCCGGGGCCGCCGTGGCCGTCGCCCTGCCCCGTGGTGGTCTGCTGGTGTCCATCCTCGTGCTGCCGCTTGCCGTCCCTGTGTTGATCTTCGGGGTCAGTGCTTCCTATGCAGCGGTCGAGGATCCAGCGCCCTTCATGCCGCCCTTCCTCTTTCTGACTGCCATCACACTTCTCTTTGCCGTGATCGGCCCTGTCGGTGCCGCCGCTGCCTTGCGAAACTCGGCGGATTGAGCCGTTTCGGATTGACCGGGATCAATTGCAGGGAAAGGGGAGACACGCTAGAACAGGCCATGACCGACACCAGCCTTGCCATCACCAAAATCGGCGACCTCGCCAATCCCACGCGATTCCTGACGCTAGTCGGGAAAATCCTGCCCTGGTTTGCGGGAACGACAGTGCTGCTTTTTGCCGTCGGGCTCTACCTCGGCTTCTCATCGGAGACCGACTATCAGCAGGGCGATACGGTGCGCATCATGTATGTGCATGTGCCTGCCGCCTGGCTCTCGATGATGTGTTACTCCGTGATGGCGCTTTCGGCGATCGGTACGCTGGTCTGGCGTCATCCGCTGGCCGATGTCAGCCACAAGGCGGCCGCACCCCTGGGTGCTGCCTTCACGCTGATTGCGCTCGTCACCGGATCGCTCTGGGGCAAACCGATGTGGGGCACATGGTGGGTCTGGGATGCCCGCCTTACCTCGGTCTTCGTGCTGTTCCTGATGTATCTCGGCCTGATCGCGCTCAACCGTGCCATGGACGATCCGTCCAAGGCCGCTCGGCTGAGCTCGGTGCTGATCCTTGTCGGTTTCGTCAACATCCCGATCATCAAGTTCTCGGTCGACTGGTGGAACACGTTGCATCAGCCGGCCAGCGTCATGCGGCTTGACGGCCCGACGATCCATCCGGAATTCCTCTGGCCCCTGCTGATCATGGCACTGGCCTTCACGCTCCTCTTCTTCACGCTGCATCTGATGGCGATGCGCAACGAGATCTGGCGTCGTCGTGTCGGTGCGCAACGGCGCCTTGCGGCGCGCCAGGCCGGGCGGGAGCATCAGGCATGACACACGCCTTTTACGTCATTGGATCCTACGCGCTGACGGGTGGTATCTGTCTTGCCCTGACCATCTGGGTCTATCTCGATGGTCGCGCCCGCCAGGCCGAGCTCAAGGCGCTGGAAGCGCAGGGCGTCAGACGCAGGTCTGCTTCGCCGTCTTCGACGCAGGACGCCTCGGCATGAGCCCGCAAACCGAAGGCGAGGCACCTGCCGAAAAAGGGCGCAGCCGATACATCATTGCCGCCTTGCCACTCGTGTTGTTCGCCGGCCTTGCGACCGTCTTCATGACCCAGTTGCAGTCGGGACGGGACGTGTCGGAAATCCCGTCCGCGCTGCTCGGCACAAAGGCGCCGACGCTTCAGCTTGCTGCCCTTGATGGCTCCGAGCGTCCGGCGCTCACGACAGCCGCGATCACCGGCAAGCTGACGCTGGTCAACGTCTTTGCCTCCTGGTGCGTGCCCTGCCGACAGGAGCACCCGATGCTGCTGGAGCTGTCCAGGGATCCTCGGGTGAATGTCGTCGGCATCAACTACAAGGACCGGAACGACAACGCGCTCAGGTTCCTCGGCGAGCTCGGTAACCCCTATGCCGCGATCGGTGTCGATCCGAACGGCAAGGCGGCCATCGACTGGGGTGTCTATGGCATTCCGGAAAGCTATCTCGTCGGCCCAGACGGGACGATCCTCTACAAGAAGGTCGGCCCCTTCGATCCCGAGAGTTTTCAGACCCAGCTGATGCCGGCCATCGAAAAGGCGCTGACCAAGGGCTGAGGCCCGTCGGCTCAGAGCGCTCCCTGCCAGGTCCTGACGGCCTCGATCGGCCAGACCAGCATCAGAACGTTGAGCGTCAGGTTGTCGCGGATGATAATCGTCGTCAACACTTCAAAGGCGATCGCGATCAAGACGGTCATCCAGACGGGCATCCGGGCTGCGAACAGGAAGCCGGCAATCATCGCCACCATGTCCATGCCGGAATTCAGGATGCTGTCGCCGGTGTAGCCCACGGCAATGGTCGCCGAGCGATAGCGATCGATGATAACAGGCGAGTTTTCCAGGACCTCCCAGACCGCTTCGATGAAGGCTGCAAGCGCAAGCTTCGCCGTCAGTGGCTTGTTGCGCAGCACCAGCCAGCCCAGTCCATAAAACAGGAAGCCGTGGATGATGTGCGACGGCGTGTACCAATCGAACAGGTGCTGGGAATTGCCAGGCGTGTTCACGCCGGCTTCGAAGAGCTTCACGTATCCGCATTCGCAGATCCAGATGCGGCCCATCAAGTATTGAGAGAGGATCTGAACCAGGATGATGACGAAGGTCACCACCAGCCAGAAACGCGTTTTGGAGTGGTCGCTCTCCTGGCTGGTCATGCCGTTCATTTCTGTTCCTTGTCTTCCAGTGAGTGCTTCATGATCAATGGCATCTGCGCCAGCGTGAAGAGGATGGTGATCGGCATCGTGCCCCAGACCTTGAAGCTGACCCAGACATCATCGGAGAAATTGCGCCAGACGACCTCGTTCAAAACCGCAAGGAAGAGGAAAAAGATGCCCCAGCGCAGCGTCAGCTTGCGCCAGCCTTCCGCGTCGAGCTGGAAGGCAGCGTTGAAGACGTAACCCAACAGCGAGGTGCCGAAGGCGAGGCCACCGAGCAGGACCACGCCGAAGAGCGTGTTGACGATGGTCGGCTTCATCTTGATGAAGGTCTCGTCCTGCAGCCAGATCGACAATCCGCCGAAAACGAGAACGACGATGCCCGAAACGAAGGGCATGACCGGCAGGTGCTTGAAGACGATCTTGGAGATGACCAGCGAGATGATCGTCGCGACCATGAAAAGGGCGGTCGCGATGAGAAGCGGCCCGCCGATCGCCGTCAGTTCCGGGAAGGTGCGGGCCAGCCATTCGCCCCGCAGATTGCCGAAAAAGAAGATCAGCAGCGGCCCGAGTTCGAGCGCCATCTTCGGGACGGGGTTCTGCTTTTCGGCCGGGGAGGCCTTGGTATCGGTGGATGTGTCCGACATGATGTCGCTTCCTAACGTTTCCGGCGCTCAGCGCGCGATGCCGGCAATGGCGCTGGCGAAGTCTTCCGCCTCGAAGGGTTCGAGGTCGTCGATGCCTTCGCCGACGCCGATGAAATAGACGGGCAGCTTGTGCTTGGCGGCAATGGCAACAAGAATGCCGCCACGCGCCGTGCCGTCGAGCTTGGTCATGATCAGGCCGTTGACACAGGCCACATTGCGGAAGATCTCGACCTGCTGCAGGGCGTTCTGGCCTGTCGTCGCGTCGAGCGTCTGCAGGACTGTGTGCGGCGCATCCGGATCGAGCTTGCCGAGAACGCGGACGATCTTTTCAAGTTCCGCCATCAGTTCCGCCTTGTTCTGCAACCGGCCGGCGGTGTCGATGATCAGGACGTCGGCCTTGTCGGCCTTGGCTTTTTCGAAGGCTTCGTAGGCGAGGCCTGCCGCATCCGCCCCAAGCTTGGTGCCGATGAAGGTGGAGCCGGTGCGGTCGGCCCAGATCTTCAGCTGCTCGATAGCAGCTGCGCGGAAGGTATCGCCGGCAGCGAGCATCACCTTCAGCCCCGAGCCCGAGAGCTTGGCGGCCAGCTTGCCGATGGTCGTCGTCTTGCCGGTGCCGTTGACGCCAACGACGAGGATGACATGCGGCTTGTGGCTGAGATCCAGGGCCAGCGGCTTGGCGACCGGCTTCAGTACCTTGACGATCTCGGCCGCCATGATCTTGGTGACGTCCTCACCGGTCACATCCTTGCCGTAGCGCTCGGAGGCTAGCGTGTCCGTGACGCGCAGGGCCGTTTCGACGCCGAGGTCGGCCTGGATCAGCAGGTCTTCCAGTTCTTCCAGCGTCTCATCGTCCAGCTTGCGCTTGGTGAAGAGCGCGGTGATCTGGCTCGTCAGCTGCGAGGAGGTGCGGAAGAGGCCAGCCTTCAGGCGCTGGAACCAGCTCAGCTTTTCCGCAGGCGCTGGGGCTTCGGGCTCCGGAGCTCTCGCCTCAGCCGCCGCGAAACCTTTGGGCAGAACGGGGACAAAGGGCTCCGATGTCGAATCCGAGACCGTCACGGATTCATCAACTGCTTCCGGCTCGTCAGCCGTTACTGCGTTGGCTTCTGCGTTCTCTTCCTCGGCTTCCGCCTCAAGCAGGTCTAGCGGCACCATCGATAGATCTTCAGGCGACAGATCGTCGGACGGCCCGCCGGCCGTTTCCATTTTTTCTGCGAGAACCGGATCTTCGGCCAAAGGCAAATCTTCGTCGCGACCCTTCGGCTCGCTTTCGGCCGAGATCGCAGCCTTTTCCTCGGCTGTCAGCTCCGCCGGCGCTGCAGGCGTGTCTCCAGGCTTCTCCTTGCCGAAGGTGAAGACTTTCTTGAAGAAGCCGAGGGCCATGGTCACTCTATTCCGTATGTCAGGCAGCAGCGTCAGCCGCTGCCGTTGCAATCGTCAGATGGCGGCCGGTGTGGCCGCCGATCGAGACCTCGACGAGGCTGCCGGGGGTCATGCCGGGCGCTGCGACGAGGCTGAAGTCTTCCGTATGCGCCATTTCGTTGCGCTCGACCAGCAGCTTCTGGCGCGTGCCGACATGCGAAGCCAGATGCACAGCCTGCAATCTTTCGGCCACAGCGCGAAGCTCCGCGGCACGCGCCTTGACGAGCGTCCGGTCGAGCTGCGGCATCCGGGCCGCCGGCGTGCCGGGGCGGGGGCTGTAAGGAAAGACATGCAGATGCGCGATGCCGATCTCCTCGGCAAGGCGCGCCGAGTTTACCGCCATCTCCTCGGTCTCTGTCGGGAACCCGGCGATCATGTCGGCGCCAAAGGCAAAGCCGGAGCGCAGGCGCCGGACCTGTTCGGCAAAGGTAATTGCATCTGCGCGCGAATGCCGGCGCTTCATGCGCTTCAGAATCATGTCGTCGCCATGCTGCAGCGACAGATGCAGATGCGGCATGAAACGCGGCTCATCGGCAATCAGGTCGAAGAGATGGCTGTCGGCCTCGATGCTGTCGATCGAGGACAGGCGAAGCCTAAGAATCTCCGGCACCTGTTTCAGCAGTGTCTTGGCTAGAAGGCCAAGCGTCGGATTGCCCGGCAGGTCCGCGCCATAGCTCGTCGCATCCACTCCGGTCAGCACCACCTCGCGATAACCGTTCTCGACGAGCTTGCGCGCCTGCTCGACGACGGCGCCCATCGGCACGGAGCGCGAATTGCCGCGGCCATAGGGGATGATGCAGAAGGTGCAGCGGTGGTCACAGCCATTCTGCACCTGCAGGAAGCCGCGCACATGGCCGTCGATATGGGCGACCATCTGCGGTGCCGTCTCGGTCACGCTCATGATGTCGTTGACGGCGATCTTCTCTTCCGCCGAGACGCCGAAATCCGGCAGGCGGCGATAGTGCTCGGCCTTAAGCTTTTCCTCGTTGCCAAGGACAGCGTCGACCTCGGGCATATCAGCGAAGTTTTGCGCCTCGGTCTGGGCGGCGCAACCGGTTACGATGATGCGAGCTTCCGGGTTTTCCCGGCGTGCCCGGCGGATCGCCTGGCGGGCCTGGCGCACGGCCTCCGAGGTGACCGCACAGGTGTTGACGAGGATCGCGTTGTCGAGGCCTGCCTTGGCGGCCTCGGCCTTCATGACTTCGGATTCATAGGTGTTCAGGCGGCAGCCGAAGGTTATGACCTCGACGGTGCCGTGTCGCGCGGAGGTCACTGGGTAGCAGCCTCTGCCTCGGTACTGGCATCACGCTGCCAATGGCCAGTAGCCGGATCAACCATGCCTGACCACTCCCATTCGGCGGGGCCTGTCATGACGACCTTGTCGTCGGGGCGCCAGTCGATGGTGAGCGTGCCGCGATTGGGGCTCGACGCCACCGTGATCGTCACCTTGCGTTCCGTGCGGCCTGTGCGCGCAGCGGACACGCCAGCGGCGCAGGCGGCCGAGCCGCAGGCAAGCGTCAGGCCCGCGCCGCGTTCCCAGGTGCGCGTGATCATTGATGTCTTCGAGGTGACCTGGGCGAGCGTGATGTTCGCCTTCTCCGGGAAGATCGGATGGTTTTCGAGCAGCGGCCCGAAGCGTTCCAGATCATAGGTCGCCGGATCTCGATCGACCCAGAAGACGGCATGCGGATTGCCCATCGACATGGCCGAGGGTGAATGCAGGATCGGCGCGTCGATCGGCCCGATCTGCAACTCGATGCGGCTGGTATCGTGGAATTCTTCCGAGAGCGGGATCTTGTCCCAGGCAAAGACGGGCTTGCCCATGTCGACGGAGATCGTGCCGTCCTGATGCTCGACGGCGTTCAGGATGCCGGCGATGGTCTGGAAGGTGAAGCTCTTGCGGCCGGTTTCGCTGGCAAGTGCCTGCACCACGCAGCGCGTGCCGTTGCCACAGGCCTGCGCCTTCGAGCCATCGCAATTGAGAATGTCGATGTAGGCGTCGGTGCCATCGACCTTGGGATCATGGATCGCCATGATCTGGTCGAAGGCGGTCGCTGGGTCGGCGGCGAGCGCAACGGCGGCAGCGGATGTCACCCGGTCGGTGCGACCGCGCATGTCGACGACCAGGATCTTGTTGCCAAGCCCGTTCATCCTAGCGAATTCGACCCGATCCGACATCGTCACTCCATACAACTGCACTTTCAACCTATATGGCGGAAATACAGCCGAATTACCAGTGGAGCGACCAAAACCGCACGACCATGGTCAATCAACGCGACTTTCGCTGCGGCGTGGGGCCCCCCTCTGTCACTGCGTGACATCTCCCCACACGGGCAGGGCAATTGCATATGGATGCCCGCGGCGGTTCCGGGCTCCCTCTTCTCCCCAGCGGGGAGAAGTGCCGAGCGTATGCGAGGCGATGAGGGGGCTGCCCG
>JAIXSF010000460.1 GCA_027484835.1 Rhizobiaceae bacterium
ACGCCTTCGGCGAGCGCCTCGTAATCGTGTCCATCGGTCCAGACGCGGCGGCCCTTCTTGCCCATGACGATCGCCGTGCCGGTGTCCTGGCACATTGGCAGCACACCGCCTGCGGCAATATTGGCGTTCTTCAGAAGGTCGAAGGCGACGAAACGGTCGTTGTCGGTCGCTTCGGGATCTTCGAGGATGGATGCGAGCTGCTTCAGATGGCCGGGGCGCAGCAGATGATTGATGTCCGAAAGCGCGGTCTCGGCCAGCAAACGCAGGCCTTCCGGCTCCACGGCCAGAATTTCCTGACCCTTGAAGGTCTCGACCGACACATAGTCGGAGGTGATCTTGCGGTAGGGGGTCGTGTCTTCGCCAATTGGGAACAGATCGTCTGCCATCACGGAGCCTTTCGCGGCAAAAGCTGGAATTGCCGGTGGTTTAAGCGGTCGATCTTAATATTTCAATCCGCCGAAAGCCGAAGGCTCAAGCGTTGACACCGACACCTTCCTTCTGAAAAACCCCGGGGTTTCGCAGGCACGTCGCACGCGAGGGATTCGGAGGTGCATCATGGCGTTTGATCTGACGAACCGGGCAAGCTGGCGCCATTCGATCGTCGCCAAGATATTTGTGGTGTGCTTCGTCTGCATCCATGTGCCGCTGATCACGCTGCTGCTGAATTTCGGGACGGGTTCGGGGACTGACGCGACGTCGATCGGTCTGGTAGTGCTGGGTGCGACCCTGGTCGGCACCATCGCTTGCCTGGCAACCATGTGGTGGCTGACACTTCCGTTGCGCAATCTTGCCCGGGTAATCAGCCGCTACCGAGCCGGCGGTGCCTTCGCCGAGGAGCAGCTCAACAAACATGGCGACGACGAAATTGCGGTCGTTACCCGTGCCGTCTGCGGGATGGTGAGCGAGATCTCGTCGCTTGCCGAACGGATCGACGGCCAGCCGGGACTGGATCCGCTCACCGGTCTTCTCAACGGCAGTGCCGCCTATGGTGTACAACTCGCGCGGCTGCCGTTTCCGCCTGGGGGCGGCTTCGACGTGATGGTCGCCGTCTTCGAGCTGGAGGCTGGCGAAGCGCTCGGCAACGGCATTCGCCGTGACGTGACCGATCTCGCGCTTGTTGCCATTGGCGACCTGGTGCGGCGGCACTTCTTGCCTCGGCAGATCGCCGCCCGCATGTCCGGCACGACGTTCGTGCTTCTGTTTTCCGGCGACACGCCGGCTGCCGTGCTCGCCTGCTGCGAGGCGATCCGCAAGGGCGTTGCGGATCTCGAGGTCGGCCCATTGGCCGCCGGGAGCCTGCGCGTGACCTTCGGGCTTGCCCCGCGCTACGCGAATGAGCCTATGGCGGACCTGTTGCACAAGGCGGACATGGCGCTCTTCCGCGCCAAGGACATAAACCGCACCGGGCTTGAAATGCTGAAGGCTTGACTGGACACGGCGCTTTCGCACTGCCCGGAAATCTACAAGCCCCCGTGCCTTATTGCGGGCCGATCATCAGCTCGGGGCGGACATATTGGTCGAACTCCTCGTTCGTGAGGTAACCGCCGCCGACCGCCTCGTCACGCAGAGTGGTGCCGTTCTTGTGGGCGGTCTTGGCAATCTTGGCGCAGAGATCGTAGCCGAGCTTCCCGTTCAGCGCCGTCACCAGCATCAGCGAGTTTTCGACACCCTTGCGGATATTGTCTTCGCGGGCCTCGATTCCGACCACGCAGTTGTCGGTAAACGAGACGGCCGCGTCGCCGAGGAGCTGCACGGACTGGAGGAAGTTATAGGCCATCATCGGGTTGTAGACATTGAGTTCGAAATGCCCCTGGCTGCCTGCGAAGGTGATGGCGGCCTGGTTTCCGAAGATGTGGGCGCAGACCTGCGTCAGTGCTTCCGACTGGGTCGGGTTGACCTTGCCCGGCATGATCGAAGAGCCCGGCTCGTTTTCCGGCAGTGCCAGCTCGCCGAGGCCGGCGCGCGGACCGGAGCCCAGGAAGCGGATGTCGTTGGCGATCTTGAAGAGCGCTGCCGCGGCCGCGTTGATCGCGCCGTGGGCGAAGACCATGGCATCGTGGGCGGCCAGAGCCTCGAACTTGTTCGGTGCCGTCACGAAGGGCAGGCCGGTGATCTTGGCGATCTCGTCTGCGACCCTTTCGGCAAAGCCGATCGGCGCGTTCAGCCCGGTTCCCACGGCGGTACCGCCTTGGGCGAGTTCATAGAGGCCCGGGAGCGTCAATTCGATCCGCTTGATCGAGGATGCCACCTGGGCTGCATAGCCGCCGAATTCCTGGCCGAGCGTCAGTGGTGTTGCGTCCTGGGTGTGGGTGCGGCCGATCTTGATGATATGGGCAAAGGACTTCGCCTTGGCGTCCAGTGCGGCGTGCAGATGCTGCAAGGCAGGCAGAAGGTGGTGGACGACGTGTTCGGCCGCTGCGATGTGCATGGCAGTCGGATAGGTGTCGTTCGACGACTGGCTCATGTTGACGTGATCATTGGGATGGACCGGCTTTTTCGAGCCCATCTCGCCACCGAGCATTTCGATGGCGCGGTTCGAGATCACCTCGTTCGCATTCATGTTCGACTGGGTGCCGGAGCCCGTCTGCCAGACGACCAGGGGGAAGTGTTCGTCCAGCTTGCCTTCGATGACTTCCTGGGCCGCCGCGACGATCACGTCGCCAAGCTTGGGGTCGAGCTTACCCAGCGCCATGTTGGCGCGCGCCGCCGCCTGCTTGACGATGCCAAGCGCGCGGAGCACCGGCAGTGGCTGCTTTTCCCAGCCAATCTTGAAATTGCCGAGGGAGCGCTGGGCCTGGGCTCCCCAATAACGGTCGGAGGCAACTTCGATCGGGCCGAAGGTATCTGTTTCTGTACGGTGGGACATTTAGGATCCTGCCTGTGATATTGGCGGTCTGTGGGGCTCGGCCAGCTGGCGCGGCTGCAGCCGAGATTTAGGTTGTAGCGGTGCCGTTGCAAGCCGAGCAACATAATTGGACGGATATTCTCAACTATGTGCGTTTGACGATTTCCTGCGGCGGGCCTGTGTCCTTTGCGGCACGTGTCACGACTATTTGTTGGGACATCCCCAACGAAGTCGTTCAGGCTTTGTCTACGAGTTGTTAACGTCAATCAAAATTTAACGAATGTTTCCATTTAGTTTGCGCGGGGCGAGTGTCGAGCTCGCAGGTCCAAGTCACACAAAGTTGACGCTCGGGCGTGAACAAGCGTGAGGCTGGCCAACTTTTCAACGAAATGCCGATCGGTTAGTGATCCGCGCAACAGATATATCGTGCCGCGAGTCCGCTCAGGGCTTGGACCGGGAAATGGAACAGAGAATGACGAGAAACAGGATCTTCGTAGTCACCGCGCTCCTCGCAGCGACTACAGCCACCTTGCCGGGTGAGGCCGCCGCTACCACGCTTCTCGATCTGCTCCGCGGTGGTCCCGGTCGCCAGGCCAAACAGCAGGCGGCTCCCGCCTCTCTCGCCCAGCAGGCCCAGGGTGGTCTCGAGATGGGCGATCCGGAACCGCTGCCGAAGATCAGTGGCCCGCGCTACTATACCTACAAGCCCGAGGCCCAGCGCGCCATCAAGGTCAAGCTTCCTGTGGCAGAAGCTGTTGCTGGAACGGACCAGCCGCAGGCGGCACCCGAGGTGCTGGGCGCCCGTCGTTTCCTGTCCGAGGTCTCGGTCCGCGCCACTGAAGAAGTCGCAAAGACCGTAGAGGCCTATTACGGCGATCCGAACAAGCCGCTGATCTGGACGGATGAACAGGGAATATCCGAGCGCGGGCGCGCCATGCTGACAGCGCTTGCCGCCGCCGATACGGTTGGTCTCTCACCGGACGACTACGTGGTGCCGATGCCGGCCGAGGTCGCTGATCCCGCCGATCCGGAGAAGCGTCAGCGCGAGCTGATGGCGTTCGAACTCGCCCTGTCGGCAAAAGCGCTCACCTATGTGCAGGACACCGTGCGCGGCCGGATCGATCCCAACAAGATCTCAGGCTACTACGACTTCAAGCGCAAGGGCGTAAACATTGCCCGGGTGCTCGACCTCTTGCGGATGAGCCCTGATGTTGCCGCTTACCTGCGCAACCGCGATCCGAAGACACCGCAATTCGTTGCGCTGCGTGACGAACTCGCTCGACTGAAGGCCGAAGACGCGCAGGCGGCGACCAAGCCGATCACGATTGCGCCCGGCACCTTGCTGAAGCCCGGCCAGAGCAATCCGGAAGTCGCCCAGGTCATCGGCGCGCTCAAGCAGGTCGCGTCCGAACCTATTCTGACCCAGCATGCGGCAACGCTTGCAGCCTATACCGGTACGCCGGAATATACGCCCGAGCTCGTTGCTGTCGTTGAGACCTTCCAGAAGGAAAAGGGGCTGAAGCCCGATGGTGTCGTGGGTCCCGCCACGATCCGCGCGCTGACCGGTCACAGCAATGCGGAGAAGATCGCTAAGCTGGAAGTCGCCATGGAAGCCATTCGCTGGCTGCCGTCGGACTTCGGCCAGCGCTACGTCTTCATCAACCAACCGTCCTTCCGCGCCACGTACGTCAACGACGGCAAGGAACAGTTGTCGATGCGGGTGGTTGTCGGTTCGAAAGCCAACCAGACCTATTTCTTCCAGGACCAGATCGAAACGGTCGAATTCAATCCCTACTGGGGCGTGCCGAAGTCGATCATCGTCAACGAGATGCTGCCAAAGCTCCGGGCCGACCCGTCCTATCTCGATCGTCTCGGCTACGAGGTGTCCTATGACGGCCGCAAGGTTGCCTCGAGCCAGATCGACTGGAATGTCACCCATTCCGTCGACGTCCGTCAGCCGCCGGGCGGCGACAATGCGCTCGGCGAACTGAAGATCCTCTTCCCCAACGAGCATGCGATCTACATGCATGACACGCCGTCGAAGAGCTACTTCAACCGCGACATGCGGGCGCTCAGCCATGGCTGCGTGCGCCTCGCCGAGCCGCGCGTGATGGCTGCTGCGGTTATGGGCACGACGGTCGAGGAGATCGGCAAGCAGATTGCATCGGGCCAGAACCGCGCCGTTCAGGTCCCGCAGAAGATCCCGGTCTATGTGTCCTACTTCACGGCTTGGCCGAACAAGGACGGTGTTGTCGAGTATTTCGACGATGTCTATGGCCGCGACGACCACACGGCCAAGGCCTTCAAGGCGACCACGGATGCACGCGCTCCGCGGGTCTGATCGATCAAAGTGACTGTCTTTTCATACGATGGCGGGCCAATGGCCCGCCATTTCTGTTTCAAGCGGTTCGGTTTCAGGGGTAGCTGAATTCAGCGCGTCAGCCGCTCGACGAGTTCGACCGTCAGTTCGTCGAAGTGTGCGATGATGTGCGAAGCGCCAAGGTCTTCGACCGGGACGTCAGAATAGCCAAAGGGCACTGCAATCGACGGGATATTGCCGTTTCGGGCGGCGAGAATGTCGTTGATGCTGTCACCGATCATCAGGACCTTGTCCGCCGAGCCGCCCGCCTGCTCGACCGTTGCGAGGATATGCGCCGGGTCCGGCTTGCGAAACGCAAAGGTGTCCCCGCCGGCGATAGTCGAGAAATAGGTCGTGAGTTCAAGGCGTTCGATCAGCGGTACGGCCAGTCGTTCCATCTTGTTGGTGCAGACCGCGAGCGTATAGCCAGCGGACTTCAACCGGTCGAGCGCCTCGATCAGCCCCGGATAGGGGCGGCTCTTGCCCGGCATGCCGGCCTCGTAGTGATCGATGAAGCGGTCGAGCAGGGCAGGGATCTCGTCCTCCGTGATCGGCGCACCGCGCAGGGCAAAGGCCCGCTGGATCATCACCCGGGCGCCCTGACCCACGAGATGGGTCAGATCCTCGTAGCTGACAGGTGCCAGATCGCGAGCCGCAATCGTATGGTTCAGGCTTTCCACGAGATCGGGTGCGGTGTCGATGAGTGTTCCGTCGAGGTCGAAGACGATGGTGGTGGCGGTCAAGATGGAACTCCCCTGCAAGATCATGCGTGTCGCCGGGGGTAGGGGAAATCCTCTGAAAAGGCAACGCGGCATGCCGATGCGGGGCTTTCGTTCGACGCATCAGCCGTGTAAACAGCAACCGACGAAACAGACGGGAGCTTTCGGCGCATGGACGCCCGCGAAATGAAGATCAAGGCCGCAGCTGCGGCGCTGGAGCATGTCGAAGACGGCATGCGTCTCGGGATCGGAACCGGTTCAACGGCAGATGAATTCGTTCGTCTGCTTGCGGAGCGGGTCGCTGGAGGCCTCAAGGTCCAGGGTGTACCGACCTCGGAGCGGACGGCGCGGCTGTGCCTCGAACTCGGTGTGCCGCTGAAATCGCTCGACGAATTGCCCGAACTCGATCTCACCATTGACGGTGCGGACGAAATCGATCCGCAGTTTCGGCTGATCAAGGGTGGTGGCGGTGCGTTGCTGCGCGAGAAGATCGTCGCTGCTGCCTCGAAGCGGATGATCGTCATCGCCGACGAAACGAAGCTGGTGGAAACACTCGGCGCTTTCCCGTTGCCGATCGAAATCAACCCGTTCGGTCAGGCCTCGACATGTCTTGCGATTGAACGGCTTGCCGCCGAGCTGGGTCTCACAGGGCCGATGAAGCTGCGCACCTATTCCGACGAGAGCCTCTATACCACGGACGGCGGTCACCTCATTCTCGACGCATCTTTTGGCCGCATTCCTGATGCAGACGCACTGGCAAGCCGGCTCAATCAAATTCCCGGCGTTGTGGAACACGGCCTATTCATAAACTTGGCATCGCTTGCGATCATCGCCGGACCGGCGGGTGCGCGGGTGATGGAGCCGAAGAACTAACAGGAGCACAGAATTTCATGATCAGCATTACGGGTATGGGCCGTTTCGCCTCGATCGCCGTCCTTGCCGGCAGCCTCATGCTGGGCGCCGTCTCCGCAAAGGCGCAGGACGTGCCGGCGGAGCACATGCAGGCGGCACGCGATGCGATCAGCGCGCTCGGCGTCACCAACCGCTTCGATGCTATCCTGCCGAGCATCATGGACCGCCTGACGGCTCAGCTCATCCAGGCCTATCCGAACCTGCAGGACGTCATCTCCGCCAAGGTCGAGCAGGAGGCGCTCAAGCTTGCTGCCCGCCGTGCGGACCTCGAGCGCGAAGCCGCTCTCGTCTATGCCAAGGCCTTCACGCCCGACGAACTGAAGCAGATCACCGCTTTCTATGGCAGCGAAACCGGCAAGAAGCTTCTGAAGGACGGCCCGATCGCTACGCGCGAACTGCTGAAGGCCGCCGACATCTGGACCAGCGGCATCGCCCGTGACCTGGAAAAGCAGGCCAATGATGCCCTGCTCAGCGAAGTCCAGGCCCAGCAGCCGGCTGCTGCTCCGGCCGAAGCGCCGAAGCCCTGAGCCAAGCGGCTATGGATTTTTGAAGCCCGGGCATCGTCCCGGGCTTTTCTTTTGGGCGCCCCACCGCCTATATCAGGCGCAGTTTCAGACAATGCCCACCGGGGCGAGGAGATTTCCATGAGCCAGTACGACTATGACCTGTTCGTCATCGGTGGCGGCTCGGGCGGGGTGCGCAGCGCCCGCGTGGCAGGCTCTCTCGGCAAGAAGGTCGCGATTGCCGAGGAATATCGCTTCGGCGGGACTTGCGTAATCCGCGGTTGCGTGCCGAAGAAGCTTTTCGTCTATGCCTCGCAGTATCACGAACATTTCGAGGATGCGGCCGGCTACGGCTGGACGGTGGGCGAGAGCACGTTCGACTGGCCGTCGCTGATCGCCGCCAAGGACAAGGAAATCGATCGGCTCGAGGGGCTCTATCGCAAGGGGCTGGAGAATGCCGGCGTCGAGATTATCGAAAGCCGTGCCGAGCTGACCGGCCCGAACAGCGTACGACTGCTGAAGAGCGGCAAGGAAGTCACTGCGGAACGGATCGTGGTTGCCGTCGGTGGTGCGCCCAATCCCCATGCGGCTCTGCCGGGCTACGAACACTGCATCTCCTCCAATGAGGCCTTCCACCTCGAGAAGCTGCCCCGCTCGATCCTGATCGCTGGCGGCGGATACATCGCGGTTGAATTCGCCAACATCTTCCATGGGCTCGGCGTCCAGACGACGCTCATCTATCGCGGGGCCGAAATCCTCAGCCGCTTCGACCAGGACATGCGTCGGGGTCTGCACGAGGCTATGGAAGCCAAGGGGATCACGATCCTCTGCCACGACCACATCCAGAAGGTCGAGAAGTCTGCCGCGGGCAGTCTGGATGTCGAGACTATGAACAACGGCCGGATCGTCGTCGAGCAGGTGATGCTGGCCCTCGGCCGCGACCCCAACACGACGGGCCTCGGCCTCGAAGCCGCCGGTGTCGAGACCAATGAGCGGGGCGCGATCGTGGTCGACAAATATTCGCGGACCAACGTGCCGAGCATCTTTGCCCTCGGTGACGTGACCGATCGGGTGCAGCTGACGCCCGTCGCGATCCATGAGGCGATGTGCTTTATCGAGACCGAATACAAGAATAACCCGACCTCTCCGGACCACGACCTGATCGCAACTGCTGTCTTCTCGCAGCCGGAGATCGGCACAGTCGGCCTCTCGGAAGAGGCGGCTGCCAAGAAGTTCGAGGAGGTCGAGGTTTATCGCGCGCAGTTCCGCCCAATGAAGGCAACGCTGTCCGGGCGCGCCGAGAAGATGATCATGAAGCTCATCGTCAATGCCGCAGATCGCAAGGTTGTCGGCGCCCATATCCTCGGGCATGACGCCGGCGAGATGGCGCAGCTGTTGGGCATTACGCTGAAGGCAGGCTGCACCAAAGATCACTTCGACCGGACAATGGCCGTTCATCCGACGGCAGCAGAAGAACTGGTGACGATGTACAATCCGAGCTACCGGATCCGCAACGGCGAGCGCGTCTGATACTTCAGCGCCGATCAGGCTGGCGGACCTCGGCCGAGGTCCGCGCAATTGGCGTCAGAATTTCGAGAAGAGATCCAGTCCCAGGACGGGGGCCGAAAGTACGACAAGGCTCAGGAGAGAGAGCAGGAAGATCCGCAGTCTGCGGGTCTTTCGGGTTTGTACGCCGGTCCAATCATACGCCATCACACGATCCTCATGATCAACACAGGAAGCCTCAAGCTTCCCGAACACCACGCTACGCCCCCGCGGATCGGGGTAGAGGTCGAGGCTTGCGCGAAGCTTGCCATCGACCGGATGGATGTGCGCCTGGAGCCGGCGCTGTTTGGAGACGTCCTATGCTCGCATGAAGGATTGTCTTTGCAAGACTTTGCTTATTGGTGTGCCCGGCTCGGACTGTGAATCATGTGGGTAACCTTGGTGCAGTGCACACAGATCAGGGCTGTTTCAGCCAATCGATCGCGGGGTTCCAGAGTGTTTCCCGGAAGGCCGAGCGGAAGAACCCGAGATGGCCGACCGTGCCCCCCGCATTCTCGGGCGACAGCCAGCGGACCTCGGTGGGGGCCCGATGGTAGTATTTGAGGAGAGCGTGCTGCGCCTTCGGCGTGCCCCAGGGATCATCCGTCAAGCCGATGGCAAGGATCGGTGTTTCGACCTCACCAAATCGTCGGGCGGCGTCCATGGTCGGATCGGCAAAGAAATATTCCGGGTGGCGGCCCCAGCGTGCCCATTCGCGAAAGATGCTGCCGGGCAGGGTCTGTCCAAGGCCGATGCGCCCCGGGACCTTGCCCAGCACGACGGCCAGCGGGACGCCCACCAGGTTCATCTGGCTGAAGACGCGCAAGCGCGGCTTCGTGTTGCCCCAGTAGCCGGTCATGGTTGCCACCATCAGATAACGGGAAAAGCGTTCCGATCGTCCGCCGAGCGCCAGCACCTGTCCGCCGAAGGACTGGCCGACGCCGACGACGGGGTGGCCAGGCGCCTCCATCTCCAGCCGGTGCAGGGCCGCCGGCATGTCGAAATGCGCCCAGTCGCGCATCAGAGGCGGACGCTTCCAGCTCTTTGGTGCCTGGGAAGCCGCGACACCTCGGTAGTCGTAGGTGAGGGCGGCGCGGAAGCCGTGACTTGCGACAAGATGTTCGGCGAAGCGGGCATAGAAGCCTCGCGGGACAGCAGCGGCCGAGGAGATCAGCGCGAGCGGCCCGTCGCCGCTCCCACGCATCAGCGTGCCATGCAACGGAAAGCCGTCGGTTGTCTCGAAAATGATGTCAGTCTTGTCGACCGTGTGCTCAGGCATGCCGAACCTCCCGTTCCGGATGTCGATCTCGATCTTACGTTTACGTGCAGGTCATATCAAGAGCGTGTTCAGGGAAGGGCATTGACGGTTGTTCCGGGGCTATCTGAAATGGGCCAGGTTAAGGGCTGCCGACCCTCCTAAAGTCCCTAAAGTTCGGCTTTCCAAGGACCGATTAACCGTTTATAAGCCCCCATCCGATGCGGCCGGGAGGTTGCCGCAGCTAGTGTAAAACAGGTGACGACCATGGCGCAGAATTGGACCCCGAGCAGCTGGAGACAGAAGCCGATCAAGCAGGTTCCGGCGTATCCGGACCTCGACGCATTGAAGGCTGCCGAGCAGCAGCTTTCGA
>JAIXSF010000275.1 GCA_027484835.1 Rhizobiaceae bacterium
CAAAGCCTATGGCCGTGAAGGTTTGCAGGGCATCAAGGATCTCGCAGCCACCCTCTCCACGATCGATGATGATGCACCGGTCCTCCTGATGGCCCACGAGCCGGATATCTTTCCGCAGGTCGACGACAGGGTCAGCTTGACGCTGTGTGGCCACACCCATGGCGGCCAGATCAACCTGTTCGGCTGGCGACCGGCCTCGGCATCGAACGCCTCCAGGCGCTTCCCCGCCGGTTACTTCAATGTCGAGGGCAGAGAGTTGATCGTCTCGCGCGGGCTGGGATGTTCCATCCTGCCCGTCCGCGTCGGCAGTCGACCAGAAATCCTGCTGCTCGAACTGGGAGCTCCGTGATGTCGAAACGCACCCTCATCACCATCAAGGACGGCAAGCGACGCTTCAACCATCGCATTGCGGGTCTCGCTTTCCGCAACGGCCATGTGCTCGTCCATCGCGCCACCCACGAGACCTTCTGGACCTTTCCCGGCGGCCGGGCAGAGATCGGCGAAACCTCGTCCGAGACGCTGGTGCGTGAGATGCAGGAGGAACTCGGGGTCGAAGCTGTGGTCGGCCCCCTCCTCTGGATCGTCGAAAATTTCTTCGATTATGAAGGCAAGGCCTGGCACGAGCTTGGCCTCTACTACCGGATGGAAATCCCCGAGACCTTCCCGTTCCATGCAAGCGAGATCATTCACCGCAACGAGGATGGCAAGAACAGCCTGGAATTCAAATGGGTGGCCGCAACGCAGCAGGCACTGAAGCTGCTCGACATCCCTCCCTATTTCATTGCCGACGAAATCGAAGACCTGCCTTCAAGCCCACGCCACATCGTCTGGCATGATGGAGACCTTGACCGCCCATGAGCGCGATCCGTTTCATCCGCAAGCTTGCCTATGCGAACATGCTCGCCAATGACCGCCTGCATGAGGCGGTCGCGGCCTTGGGGCCTGGCGAATTCGAGGAAAGGCGGACAAGCTTCTTTCCGTCCCTTGTCGCCACGCTCAATCACATCCTGATCATCGACTGGTTTTATGTAGACGCGCTCGAAGGTGGACGGTTGGGACCTAAGGCATGGGAGAACCAGATCCCATTTCCCGATCCGACCGAGCTTCGCGCTGCCCAGTTGGCGTCCGACAAGCGCCTTCTTGCACTTTGCCTCGATCTGACCGAGAGCCGCCTTCTGGAACCCGTCGAGATCCACCGCAGCGGCCGGATCCAGGTCGAGCGGCGCGACGATGTGTTATCGCATCTCTTTCAGCACCAGACCCATCACCGCGGCCAGGCCCATGCCATGCTGGCAGGCACCAGTGTTCCGCCCCCGCAGCTCGACGAATTCATCGTGGCCGACGATGCCGCAAGCCGCACCGATGTCCTCGACCGTCTGGGGATTACCGAATCGGAAATCATGAATCCGGGTGACGTCTGACAGTTTGGCCGAACCGCATGGGATCGGCGCCCAGATCTGACAAACCGCATATCACAATGACGCCACACGCCAGCCCCTTTTCTGTCCACATACGACAGTACTGAGGCGGCGGACATAAGGTTAAGTGCGGCCCCTTACGTCGACGCAATGAGTAATACCTGTATTCACAGTCAGCAAACGCCCGGCGTCTGCGGAAATGGTTCCGCGCGTCTTGAAATCTGAACAGAAGGAGGAAGTGGGGGCCTCGTATAACCTGAAGGATTCCCGTTATGGGTCTCATATACCTTATCGATACACTACGCCTCGATCCCGTCGCTTCCATCAAGACGGGATTGCGCATCGTCCACTTCATCGGCCTTGCCTTGGGCCTGGGTGCAGCAACCGTTCTTGACCTGATGATCCTCAGATTTTTTCTCAGAGGAAAAGTGACGACCGATCAGTGGAACGTCTTCCATTTTGGCTCGCGGATCGTGAATGCCGGCCTGATCCTGCTGTGGATCACGGGGCTCGGCTTCCTCGCCTATTACAGCGCCTTTGATCCGATCCGGCTCGGCAACGAAAAGGTCTGGGCCAAGATGACGATCGTCCTCATTCTCACGATCAACGGGGTCTTCCTCCACATGGCCGTGCTCCCCAAGGTCAAGGCGCAGATCGGGCGTTCGCTGCTCGACGGCATGTCGGTCGGACAGCGCAGCCTGTTCTTCGCCTCCGGCGCCCTTTCGGCCACGTCCTGGTACGTCCCCCTCTTTCTCGGGGCGATGCCGCAACTCAATTTTGTCGTCCCGATGACGACGATCCTTCTGGCTTATGCCCTGCTGCTCACACTGGCCCTGCTGGCGACGCAGTTCGTCATGCTGGCACTCGGGGACGTGCAGCCCTCCGCAGACCAATCCACAACACTCGACCGGAAAGAACCGGTCTTGGCGCTCGCCTGAAGCACACCAAACCGGAAGGGCGGCACCTGTGGTCCGCCCTTCTGACCAGACCACTGCTGATTCAGCAGAGGCGATCCCGGTTTGCGGAGCGCCGTGAGTTTCTGCTATGCGCCTGCCGACGAAATCAGGGGCGAGGCACATGGCAAGCCCACCCGCACAAAGTCAGGGACGGCAATGTCTTCGATGGAAATCCCGCTCTCCGGAAGTCTGACAGCAGACGGACATCACTTGACGCAACGCGTCTATTACGAAGACACCGACTTCTCCGGTGCCGTCTATCACGCCCGTTACCTGCATTTCATGGAACGCGCCCGCACGGATTATCTCCGCTGCCTCGGGGTCGAGCAATCCACGCTGTTCCAGACCTCGGACGAGGGCCTGGCCTTCATGGTCCATCGCATGGAGATCGACTTCAGGGCCCCTGCGCGCATGGATGACATCGTCAGCATCGTCACCCGCACCGAGAAGGCGGGCGGTGCCAAGATGATCCTCCAGCAGGAAATTCGCCGTGGCGAACAATCACTCATCTCTGCCAAGGTTGTGATCGCGGTCGTCAATCGCAACGGCCGCCCGCGCCGCCTGCCGGAAGATCTGGCCAAGCAATTCCTCGCCTGATCCAAACGCCCTGATCTGCGTCTCTGGTAACCCCTTTTTAACCTTAATCGGGTCTTACTCGGCGCTTGGAAGTTTGTGCAGCGCACGCCTTCCTTTGACCAAATTTTCGTCTCAGAAGGCACTCTGGGAGCGAAGGCGGGAAAAGGGTTTCGGCGGCAGCGACCGCACGGATTTTCCACCAGTAGAGCTCATGTCGCCGCCCGGTCCAACCCACCGGGCGTTTGGATTTCGGGGAATTGAAGGCGATGGAACAAGTTGGAATGGCGGCAGCGACCCATGATGTGAGCCTTTGGGGCCTCTTCATGCAGGCAGGCTTGATCGTCAAGCTGGTCATGATCGGCCTGATGGCTGCCTCCGTCTGGACTTGGGCGATCGTCATCGACAAATATCTGAGCTACGCCCGCGCCCGTCGCCAGTTCGACCAGTTCGAGCAGGTCTTCTGGTCCGGCCAGTCGCTGGAAGAGCTCTATCGCACCCTCGCCGAGCGTAACAACACGGGCCTTGCCGCCATCTTCGTCGCAG
>JAIXSF010000006.1 GCA_027484835.1 Rhizobiaceae bacterium
CCCAGAAGGCTTTGATTATTCGAGACTTTCCGGCCTCTCGAACGAGTTGAGATTGAAATTGACTGCGCAGAGGCCGCTCAACGTCGCCCAGGCTTCCCGTCTTGAGGGGATGACACCTGCGGCAATCGCCTTGCTGATCGCACACCTGCGTAAAGAGTCCACTACGAGGCTTGCTTCCTGATATGCAGAAAATACTGGCAGAGTACGGCCTCGCTGTTTCACGTGAAACGTTGGACAGGCTGACACAGTTCGCTGAACTGTTCATCAAATGGTCCAAAAGCATAAATCTCATTGCTCCGTCGACCCAGGACCAGCTTTGGACGCGTCATGTCGCGGATTCATTGCAACTCCGAAACATTATAGATCGGCCGGGGCGCTGGATTGACCTTGGCAGCGGCGGGGGCTTCCCGGGCATCATCACGGCCATCCTGCTTGCGGAGCACGGGCAAGGCTGGGTCGATCTGGTTGAAAGCAACAACAAGAAAGCCAGTTTTCTGCGCATGGCGCTCGCGGAAACCGCGGCGCGTGGCACCGTGCATCCTGTTCGAATCGAGGACGCAGCGTCCAAGCTGCCTGCTCCCGATTTCATCTCAGCCAGAGCGCTGGCTGAACTCGATCTGCTGTTTGACCATGTCCAGCCCTGGGCGTCTGCCAATCCCAAGCTGCAACTCGTCTTTCACAAAGGGCGGGATTATCAGGCGGAAGTCGATAAAGCGCGTGGTCGCTGGGACTTCGATCTGTTAAAACATCCAAGCGTGGTTGAGGCAGATTCCGTCATTCTGGAAATCACCTCACTGACACGCAGGGTTTAACGCTTCGGGTGCCAAATGAGTCTCGAGAAGAACCGCATCATCACCATTGCGAACCAGAAGGGCGGCGTCGGTAAGACGACGACGGCCATCAATCTGGCTACCGCACTCGCCGCGATCGGCGAACGGGTGCTGATCGTCGACCTAGATCCACAGGGGAACGCCAGCACGGGGCTTGGCATCGACCGACGCGATCGTCGCCTGAGTTCCTATGACGTGTTGGTCGGCACCCACAGCATTACAGAGGCGGCACTGGAAACGGCGGTGCCGAACCTCTCCATCGTCCCGTCCACCATGGATCTCCTCGGCTTCGAAATGGAAATTTCGCAGCAGGCTGATCGCGTGTTCCGCCTCAAGAAGGCACTGAACCTCGATGATGCCAAGAATTTCAGCTATGTTCTTCTGGACTGCCCGCCCTCGTTCAATCTCCTGACCATGAACGCCATGGCTGCCGCCCATTCCGTTCTGGTGCCGCTGCAGTGCGAGTTCTTCGCTCTCGAGGGATTGAGCCAGCTGCTGGAAACCATCAATCAGGTTCGTCAGACGGTCAATCCGACCCTCGATATTCAGGGTATCGTGCTGACCATGTTCGACTCGCGGAATAACCTGGCGCAGCAGGTGGTGAGCGATGTCCGCGAGCATCTGGGTGAGAAGGTCTATACAACACTGATCCCCCGCAATGTTCGAGTTTCGGAAGCGCCTTCCTATGGGAAGCCGGCTATCCTTTATGACCTCAAGTGTGCCGGCAGTCAGGCTTATCTGCAGCTGGCCTCGGAGGTCATACAGCGTGAACGGCAGCGCAAAGCGGCCTAATCTTCGTACAAAGGTGTGAGTATGAGCGAAGACGTATCGAAGCGGCGCCTTGGCCGCGGCCTTGCAGCGCTGATTGGCGAAATGGATCAGCCAGTCCCGGTGGGCGAAACCCGACCCACCATCAATCCGGATCGCACCGTTCCGATCGAATTCGTTGCTCGCAGCCCGAAAAACCCGCGTCGCTATTTCGATGAGGCAGAACTTCAGGATCTCGCTGGCTCCATCCGTCAGCACGGCATCGTGCAGCCGGTTGTCGTCCGGCCCGTGGGCACCGATCGCTACGAGATCATCGCCGGCGAACGGCGCTGGCGTGCGGCGCAGCTGGCCGGTCTGGTGCAGATCCCCGTCATCGTCCGGGATGTCGATGACCGCACAGCGCTTGAGCTGGCGATCGTTGAAAACGTTCAGCGTGCCGACCTCAACCCGTTGGAAGAGGCGCTCGGTTATGAGCAGCTGATCGCCGAGCATGGCTATACCCAGAACGATCTCGGTGAGATCATCGGCAAGAGCCGAAGCCATGTCGCCAACAGCCTTCGTCTGTTGAAGCTTCCTGATCCCGTGCGGGACATGCTTGCCGAGGGTAGCCTGTCGGCCGGTCATGCGCGTGCTCTGGTCTCCACGCCGGATCCCGTTGCTCTTGCCAAGACCATTGCGCAAAAGGGACTCTCGGTGCGTGATGCCGAAAAGCTGGCGCAAAACCATATCAAGGCTCAGCAGGCTCCTTTGCCGACGGAAGTTCGCGAAGCCAAGGATTCCGATACCATCGCCCTCGAGCGGAGCCTTTCGGATCGACTGGGCCTTTCGGTGTCTATCAATCACAAGGGTGGCGGCGGCCAATTGAAGATCAATTACAAGTCGCTGGATCAGCTCGAAGAAATCTGCCGGCTGCTCGAGGCCCGCTAATCAGACGCGGCGATTGCGTCGCGCGGATTGCAGGGTGGTGGCGAGCAGAGTCTGTATCGCCACATTGTCTTCCAGCGAGGCGTTCTGACGGCTCTGCAGAATTGCTGCATTCAGACGCGTGGTTTCGCGCGATAGGTCGATACTGTTCCAGTTCCGTAACGCTTTTTCGATGATAGGCTTGCGCTTGAAGTGGATTCCCCGTCCCAGCGTCTGCATGACCTGGGGAGCCTGTTGCTGCTTCTCTTCCATTTCAAGCCGCATGGATTCGAGCAATTGCAGCTGTTTCATGGTGCCCTGAAGAACCAGGAATACAGCGGTCTTTGAGGCAATCACCTTCTGGACGGCGTGCAGGAACCCATCCGGATCGCCCGAGAGAACGGCATCGACGACCTGGTCCGTCGAAACGGCGCTGGCATCGCCAACGATATCGACGACATCGGCTTCATCGATCAGCTCGTTGTTCATGCAATAAAGCACCAGCTTCTGCACTTCATTCCGAGAGGCGATGCGATCGCCGCC
Organism: Rhizobiaceae bacterium; assembly: GCA_027484835.1. Lineage (GTDB taxonomy): Bacteria > Pseudomonadota > Alphaproteobacteria > Rhizobiales > Rhizobiaceae > Allorhizobium. The sequence goes on from JAIXSF010000006.1 coordinate 3,045, forward strand.
GATGGAGTCCAAGAGCAACTCCCTTGCCGCCGGCGTTATGCGCAGATTGGCGGCTGCAAGTTCGCTGTCGATAAGACCGTTTAGTGCTTTCGCATCATCCTGATAACACGCAATGCATGCAATGCTGCGTTCGCCTTCAGCCACCTTGCGGAGGGCTGATCCCTTCTTAAGATCTCCTGCTTCTACAAGGACATAGCTTCCCTCAGGAGTGTGGGAGGCGAGATAGGCAAGTCCATCGACGAGCTGCTTCTCGTTTGCCGCGCCGCGGATCCAGATCAGCTTTTCGCCGCCGAAAAGTCCAAAGGCGCTGACTTCATCGATGAGCCGACCCGGATCGGACTGGATGTCTGCCGCATCGAGCTTGATCAGGGCAAAGCCATCGCTCAGGTCCACCCCGGTGACCTTCGAAAGCATGGCAGCGCGTTCCGCAACAAGACCGCGATCGGGACCATAGATCACAAACAGACGGTAATGTCTGGCAGACTTCTGCAGAAACCCGTCGAATTCATGCGATTTGATTTCTGCCATGGCCGCTGTCAGCGACCAAGCGCCATGGCGAGATCGGCGTAAATGGATTCCGCAAGCTCACGTGCAGCACGTGTCTCTGCGTCACGCACAGCGCGAAGCTTGGCATATTCCTGGCGCGGGTAATCGAAGAGGGCAACGCCCGTACGCCGGCCAGTCTTCAGCACGGTATCGTCGGAAATGCGCGTCAGCGTATAGGTCCCGACGATCGCTGCTCGACCTGCGTTCGGAGTGTCTGCGGCTTCCTCGAGAAGGATACCTGCCACACCGCCGCTCACATTGAGCTCGACGCGATATTCCGGCGCTGCCGGTTCTTTTCCGCCGCTTGTGAGGAAGATCAGCCGGTTGCGGGTTTCGAGCCCGATGCGGCTACTGGCCTCGGAATAGGAAATGGCGGCCAGAGCACCCCGTGTTTCGCCATTCGCGTCCTGATAGAGAGGACGCGCCTGGCAGCCTGCCAGAAGCAGGGCCGCACCGATCAGAAGCGAGCGCCGAAGCACCGTGGATGGCTTGAGATTAGAGGACAATATTCACGATCCTTAGCGGGACAACGATGATCTTCTTCGGGGCCTGGCCGTCAAGAGCGGCCTTCACGGCATCGAGAGCCAAGACGGCTTCCTGAACCGCATTCTGGTCTGCGTCGCGCGCGATTGTCAATTCAGCGCGCTTCTTGCCATTGATCTGTACCGGCAGCGTGATCTCGTTTTCGGCAACCAATGCATCATCGAATTGCGGCCATGCTGCCTGAGCAACCAGTCCCTCATTGCCGAGGATCGACCAGCACTCTTCCGCAAGATGCGGCGTCATGGGCGCAATCAGCTGAACCAGAATTTCGGCGGCATTACGGACGGCTGCCACGAAGGCTGCATCCCCCTGCCCTGCCGCAACATTGGTCAAAGGTGCCGCGAGCGAGTTCACGAGTTCATAGATGCGCGCGATCGCCTTGTTGAATGCCAGCTTGTCGAGATCGCCCTGGACGGCCTTCAGCGTCTTGTGGGCAATCTGCGAGACGGCGAGCCCATCGCCCTCCTTAGCCGGATTCGACGCAACGGAATTCAACCGTTCGGCCGCTTCAGAAAGCAGACGCCAGACGCGCTGCACGAAGCGGTGTGCGCCCTCTACGCCAGACTCAGACCAGATGACGTCCCGGTCCGGCGGAGAGTCCGACAGAACGAAGAAGCGGGCGGTATCGGCGCCGTAGGAGCCGATGATGTCATCGGGATCGACGACATTCTTCTTCGACTTCGACATCTTTTCGATCGAGCCGATCTTGGCTTCCTGGCCGGTGCTGAGGAGGAAAGCACGACGCGCGCCGTCGGTTTCTTCGATCCGCAGATCCACCGGGGCAACCCATTCGCGTTCCAGACCTTCGCCGACGCTGTATGTCTCGTGGACCACCATGCCCTGGGTGAAGAGGCCCTTGAAGGGCTCCTTCAATGCCACGTGCCCGGTTTCCCGCATCGCCCGGGTGAAGAAGCGCGAATAGAGCAGATGCAGGATCGCGTGTTCGATGCCACCAATATACTGGTCGACCGGCAGCCAATGGCTGGCGACCGCTGGATCCGTCGGATTGTCTTCCCAAGGTGCGGTAAAGCGGGCGAAATACGAGCTGGAGTCGACGAAGGTATCCATCGTATCGGTCTCACGACGGGCGTCCTTGCCGCAATGGGGGCAGGCAACGTGTCGCCAGGTTGCGTGACGGTCGAGCGGATTGCCCGGCTTGTCGAAGCTGACGTCGTCGGGAAGCTTGACCGGCAGGTCCTTCTTCGGGACCGGCACGACGCCACAGTCATCGCAATGGATGACGGGGATCGGGCAGCCCCAATAGCGCTGGCGGGAGATACCCCAGTCGCGCAGACGGAAGTTTACCTTGCGTTCGCCCTGCGGCGCGCCATCGAGCTGCTGCGACGACAAACGGTTCGCGACTTCCTCGAAGGCTTCCGTTGTCGAAAGCCCATCCAGGAAACGTGAATTGATCATCACGCCGTCATCGGTGAAGGCGGTGTCGCCGATCGCAAAGCTTGCAGCGTCGCCATCCTTCGGCATGACGACCGGGACGACAGGCAGATCATATTTGCGGGCGAAATCCAGGTCGCGCTGGTCGCCGGCGGGGCAGCCGAAGATCGCGCCTGTGCCGTATTCCATCAGGACGAAGTTCGCGACATAGACCGGCAGCTCCCAGCTCGGGTCGAGCGGGTGCTTCACACGAATACCTGTGTCGATGCCCTTTTTCTCGGCCGTTTCGAGTGCGGCCAAGGATGTACCGGCATGGCGGCATTCCTGGCAGAATGCGTCGACCGCTTCGTCCCGCGCTGCCGCCTCTTTCGCCAAGGGGTGATCTGCAGCGATCGCCAGGAAGGACGCGCCAAACAGGGTGTCGGGACGGGTAGTATAGACGGTGACTTCACCGGCTTCGCTGCCGGAGGCGACTTCCCAGCGAACCAGCATACCCTCGGAGCGGCCGATCCAGTTCTTCTGCATCAGCCGGACCTTTTCCGGCCACTGGTCGAGCTCGTCCAGGGCGTCCAGCAGGTCCTGGCTGAAATCGGTGATCTTGAAGAACCACTGGGTCAGCTCGCGCTGTTCGACCAAAGCGCCAGAGCGCCAGCCACGGCCATCGATGACCTGCTCGTTGGCGAGCACGGTCATGTCTTCCGGGTCCCAGTTGACCTTGGAATTCTTGCGATAGACCAGGCCCTTTTCCAGGAAATCCAGGAAGAGGTGCTGCTGACGGTGGTAGTAGTCGACGTCACAGGTCGCAAATTCACGCGACCAGTCGAGCGAGAGGCCCATCGACTTCAGCTGGCCGCGCATGGTTGCGATGTTTTCGTAAGTCCAGGCCTTGGGGTGGACCTTGTTCTTCATCGCGGCATTTTCGGCCGGCATGCCGAAGGCGTCCCAACCCATGGGATGGAGAACATTATAGCCGCGGGCACGCTTGTAGCGGGCGACGACGTCACCCATGGCGTAGTTGCGGACATGGCCCATGTGGATGCGTCCCGATGGATAGGGGAACATCTCGAGCACGTAGTATTTCTCGCGCGGGTCGGCATTGTCGGTCTCGAAAACCTTGTCTTCGGACCATTTCGCCTGCCAGCGGGGCTCGGCGTCGCGCGGATTGTAACGTTCGGTAGCCATGGATCGCATTTCCGGGAATAGCATCAAAAAGAGAGGGCCGACCTTCATCATGAAACCGGTCAAGCGTCAAGTTTTTGAGGCATTCGCGAGGGCTCTCCGGGTGAGTGCTTGCCATCGGCAAAGGCTGCGATTAACCCCTTGCAGAATAATCAGGCAACGCCAGATATCGGGCAGATGAAAACGAGGGTTGGGCATGTCGGTCGAAGAGCGGCTTCAGGACGTCCGGGACAAGATTGCAAGGGCAGCGCAGGAAGCCGGTCGTAAGCCGGATTCGATTTCCCTCGTCGCGGTTTCCAAGACCTTCGATGCCGAGCATATCCGACCCACGATCGACCTGGGGCAACGGGTCTTCGGCGAAAACCGCGTCCAGGAAGCCCAGGGCAAGTGGCCCGGCCTGAAGACGGAGACCCCGGATCTCGAACTGCATCTCATCGGTCCGCTCCAGTCCAAGAAGGCAGCCGATGCCGTCGCCCTATTCGATGTGGTCGAGACCGTCGATCGCGAAAAGATCGCACGGGCGCTTGCCGAAGAAGCAAAACGGCAAGGGCGGTCCATCCGCTTCTACATTCAGGTCAACACCGGTCTTGAGCCGCAAAAGGCCGGGATTGCCCCTGATGACGTTGCGGCATTCGTGGCCTTGTGCCGGGATGAGCTTTCGATGCAGGTCGAAGGCTTGATGTGCATCCCGCCGGTCGACGAAAACCCCGGACCGCATTTTGCGTTGCTTGCCAAACTCGCCGACGAGAACGGGCTTCACAAGCTCTCGATGGGAATGTCGGGGGATTTCGAAAAGGCAGTCGGTTTCGGCGCCACAAGTGTGCGTGTGGGATCGGCCATTTTTGGCACACGTTAAGCCGTCTTAGACCTTTGGCATAGCGCTTTGGTCTCTCTTCCCTCTTCTCTTTGTCGATCCTAAAATGACGATACAGGCGAAAGCCTCAAGCGTTGTCATGGGAGGATCGACATGCGCGAGAGCTATCAGGACATCTATGATTCCTGGACGGCGAACCCCGAAGGCTTCTGGGGTGCCGCCTCGGAGGACATTCATTGGTTCAAGGCGCCCGATCGCGTCTTCGATCCTGGGCAGGGTGCCTATGGGAGGTGGTTTCCTGGCGGTGAGACCAATACCTGCTTCAACTGTATCGATCGCCACATCCAGGCGGGTCGCGGGGCCGAGACAGCCGTCGTTTACGATAGCCCGATGACCGGGCAGACAGCGCGTTACAGCTACGACCAGATGCTGACCGAAGTCTCGGCCATTGCCGCCGTCCTGCGCAATCACGGGGTCGGCAAGGGCGACCGCGTGATCATCTACATGCCGATGATCCCGGAAGCCGTCTTTTCCATGCTTGCCTGCGCGCGCATCGGTGCCGTGCATTCGGTGGTCTTTGGCGGCTTCGCGGCGCATGAGCTTGCCACGCGTATCGATGATTCCGGGGCGAAGGTGGTGATCGGCGCCAGTTGCGGTCTCGAGCCGGGACGGATCGTTCCCTACAAGCCGATGCTCGACCAGGCGATCGACATGGCCAAGGTCAAACCTGACTTCTGCCTTATCCTGCAGCGCGACCAGTATCATGCGCCGTTGCGTTACGAACATGGTGACGTCGATCTCGCCCAGGCAATCGAGCAGGAAAAGATCAACGGCTCCGTGGTCGAATGCGTGCCCGTTGCGGCAACCGATCCGCTCTACATCCTCTACACCTCGGGGACCACCGGCCAGCCCAAGGGCGTCGTGCGCGACAACGGCGGTCATATGGTCGCCCTCAACTGGACGATGAAGAATATCTACGGGGTAAAGCCCGGAGAAGTGTTCTGGGCAGCTTCCGACATCGGCTGGGTCGTCGGTCACTCCTATATCGTCTACGGCCCGCTGCTTGCCGGCAATGCGACCGTCATCTTCGAAGGCAAGCCTGTGGGCACGCCCGATGCCGGCACCTTTTGGCGCGTGGTGAGTGATCACGACGTCAAAGTGCTTTTCACCGCGCCGACGGCGTTCCGCGCGATCCGTCGCGACGATCCCGAAGGCGAACACGTCGCCCGCTACGATATCTCGGGCCTCCGCGCTCTCTTCCTGGCCGGTGAACGGGCCGATCCCGAGACACTCAAATGGGCGGAACGGATCCTCAAGATCCCGGTGATCGATCACTGGTGGCAAACGGAAACCGGCTGGGCGATTGCGGCCAATCCGGCGGGTCTCGGGCTGCTTCCGGTGAAACATGGCTCGCCTGCAAAGGCGATGCCAGGCTACGCGCTGGACGTGCTCGATGATGCCGGACATCCCGTCGCGCCTGGAACTCTCGGTAACATCGTCGCCAAGCTTCCCCTGCCCCCGGGTTGTCTCGTCACCTTCTGGAATGCCGATGAGCGGTTCCGGACGTCATGTCTCGAGGAGTTTCCAGGGTATTACAAGACGGCGGACGCCGGCGTCATCGATCAGGACGGCTACGTCTTTGTCATGGCGCGCACGGACGACATCATCAACTGCGCCGGGCATCGTCTCTCCACCGGCGGCATGGAAGAAGTCTGTGCGATGCATCCGGATGTGGCGGAATGTGCGGTCATCGGCATTGCCGACGAGCTCAAGGGCCAGATCCCGTGCGGTTTCCTTGTCTTGAAAAAGAACGTGCATCGTGACCACGCCCTGATCGCCAAGGAAGTCGTGCAGCTGGTGCGCGACGAGATTGGACCGGTTGCCGCCTTCAAAATGGTGTTGATGGTCGATCGCTTGCCGAAGACCCGCTCCGGCAAGATCCTGCGTGGCACGATGCAGAAGATCGCCGATGGCCTGCCGTGGAAAATGCCGGCGACGATCGACGATCCTGCGATCCTCGACGAAATCACGGCGGTCCTGCAGGCGCATGGACAGGTACCCGTCCCCATCAAGGCTGCTGCGACCGCCTGAGGGAAATCAGGCAATAAAAAACCCCGGCTGCCAAGGGCTGCCGGGGTGAATGGTCGCGTCAATACAGATCAGTACTGATCGTCTTCCTCGTCCGTGCGGCGATCGGACTTTAGCGACTGCAGCTTGGCGAAGACGGCGTTGGCGTCGATTTCCTTTTCCTTCTCTTCCTCGCGGTCATAGCCAAAGCCGAGGTTTTCGGTTTCGGCTGCAGACTGCAGGGTGGCGCCGAGTTCGGCAGCGGTCGGAAGCGGACGGCCCTTGGATGCCTTTTCCACTTCGAGGTCGAGGTCGATCTGGCTGCAGAGACCCAGCGTGACCGGGTCCATCGGCGTCAGGTTCGCCGAGTTCCAGTGCGTGCGGTCGCGGATCTGCTCGATCGTCGACTTGGTGGTGCCGACCAGACGAGAGATCTGTGCATCCTTCAGCTCGGCATGATTGCGAACCAGCCAGAGAATGGCGTTCGGGCGATCCTGGCGCTTGGATACCGGTGTGTAGCGCGGGCCGCGGCGCTTGTTGTCGGGAACGCGGACCTTCGGCTCGGAAATCTTGAGCTTGTAGTTCACGTCCTTTTCAGCGCGGGCGATCTCGTCACGCGAGAGCTGGCCGGTTGCGATCGGGTCGAGACCCTTGATGCCCTGTGCTGCTTCGCCGTCTGCAATCGCCTTCACTTCGAGCGGGTGGAGCTTGCAGAACTGCGCGATCTGGTCGAATGACAGCGCGGTATTGTCGACGAGCCATACAGCGGTCGCCTTCGGCATAAGCAGTGTCTGGGCCATGGATACAATCCTTCTGAGGGTCCGCGCCGGTTGTCGCGGGCCGTGGGTTTAAACCACTATTTCCGGGAATTCGGCGTCCTTATAGCGATTATGTAACGAAATTGCAATTCGCGAAGTCACGAATGACCTTTGTCTAATTGCTGGCCATATTGCACCTGCTATGAATGTCGGCGATAGGCCGGGGAGGACGGTCCTGGTCGCCAGTAGTGGCCCGTCAACATGAGGAGGAGTTCATGTCAGCCAAAACCTATCCGGTGCTGAAATCTGCAAAAACCCGCGCCCTGATCGACGATGACAAGTACCAGAAATGGTATCAGGAGAGCGTTGAGGATCCGGAGAAATTCTGGGGCAAGCACGGAAAGCGTATCGATTGGTTCAAGCCCTACACGAAGGTCAAGAACACGTCCTTCAAGGGCAAGGTACCCGTCAAGTGGTTCGAAGACGGCCTCACCAACGTCTCCTATAACTGCATCGACCGTCACCTGAAGACGCATGGCGAACAGACCGCCATCATCTGGGAAGGCGACAACCCGTATATCGACAAGAAGATCACCTATAACGAGCTCTACGAGCATGTCTGCCGCATGGCGAATGTCTTGAAGAAGCACGGCGTCAAGAAGGGCGATCGCGTCACCATCTACATGCCGATGATCCCGGAAGCGGCCTATGCGATGCTCGCCTGCGCGCGTATCGGTGCCATCCATTCGGTGGTGTTCGGCGGCTTCTCACCGGAAGCACTTGCAGGCCGCATCGTCGACTGCGAATCGACTTTCGTGATCACTTGCGACGAGGGTGTGCGCGGCGGCAAGCCGGTGCCACTTAAGGAAAACACCGATATCGCCATCGATATCGCTGCCAAGCAGTATGTCATCGTCAACAAGGTTCTGGTCGTGCGCCGCACCGGCGGCAAGATCGGCTGGGCACCTGGCCGCGACATCTGGCATCACCAGGAAGTGCACACCGTCAAGGCAGAGTGCCCGCCGGTGAAGATGAAGGCGGAAGATCCGCTGTTCATCCTCTACACCTCGGGTTCGACCGGCAAGCCGAAGGGTGTCATGCACACGACGGGTGGCTATCTGGTCTATGCCTCGATGACGCATGAATATGTCTTCGACTATCATGAGGGTGACATCTATTGGTGCACGGCTGACGTCGGCTGGGTCACCGGTCACTCCTACATCGTGTACGGTCCGCTTTCGAACTGCGCGACGACGCTGATGTTCGAGGGCATTCCAACCTTCCCGGACCAAGGTCGCTTCTGGGAAGTGATCGAAAAGCACAAGGTCAACATCTTCTACACCGCACCGACCGCCATCCGTTCGCTGATGGGTGCGGGGGACGATTTCGTCAAGCGTTCCGACCGGTCGTCGCTCCGCCTTCTCGGTTCTGTCGGCGAGCCGATCAATCCGGAAGCCTGGGAATGGTATTACAACGTCGTCGGTGAGCAGAAATCGCCTGTTGTCGATACCTGGTGGCAGACGGAAACGGGCGGCATCATGATTACGCCGCTGCCGGGTGCGACCAACCTGAAGCCCGGTTCAGCCACGAGGCCATTCTTCGGCATCAAGCCCGAGCTTGTCGACAACGAAGGCAATGTGCTTGAGGGTGCGACAGACGGCAATCTGTGCATTACAGACAGCTGGCCGGGGCAGGCACGCTCCGTCTACGGCGATCACGACCGGTATGTGCAGACCTACTTCTCGACCTACAAGGGCAAGTACTTCACCGGCGACGGATGCCGTCGAGATGAGGACGGGTATTACTGGATCACGGGTCGAGTCGATGACGTGCTCAACGTCTCCGGCCACCGCCTCGGTACGGCAGAAGTCGAATCGGCGCTGGTCTCGCACCACCTCGTTTCGGAAGCGGCTGTCGTCGGATACCCGCACCCCATCAAGGGCCAGGGCATCTATTGCTATGTCACGCTGATGGCCGGACATGAGGGCAACGATGCGCTGCGCGCGGATCTCGTGAAACACGTGCGCACCGAGATCGGTCCGATTGCGACGCCTGACAAGATCCAGTTCGCACCGGGTCTGCCTAAGACCCGCTCCGGCAAGATCATGCGCCGCATCCTGCGCAAGATCGCCGAAGACGATTTCGGCGCGCTCGGCGATACCTCGACATTGGCGGATCCGGCCGTTGTCGATGACCTGATCGCGAACCGTCAGAACAAGAGCGCCTGATCCTCTTTTATGCGCTGTCGATACGAAAAGGGGCTCCCATCGGAGCCCCTTCTTTTGTTTGTCAGTCTTCCGGGCAAGGGCGCTTCGCTTTCGCCTTTCCCGCATAGGGTTCGACCAGTCCAACCTGCAGCAGATAGTCCGCGGGACGAGTCCCGTCCGGCAGAGCGAGGTCGGCGACAACCCGACCGAAATACTTGTCGCCCGATATTGCGGTAAGCTGCACCATTTGCTGGCCCTGCATGAGGCTGTTCAATTCGCTTTTGGCTTCCATCGCTGCTCGACGGAATGCCGGGCATTTCGATTTCAGTTCGGGCGCATCGATGCCGCGCAGCCGCACATAGGTGCTCACTTTGTGATCGGGCCAGGGCATCGCCTCGACGAGCACCGTATCTCCGTCGATCACTTTGACGACCTCAGCGGAAACGGGCCCCTCAATCTGCCGATTGGCGGCATTCACCGGCGCGGTGGACGCCAGAATCAGGAACGTTGTCATACGAATGAGGTCTGATCGGAACATTATAGGAAGATATTCCGATTTTTACCGAAACTCAATGGGGAATTATTCCTCAGAAGTCGATTGCGCGACCCTTGATCTCCCAGTCGCCGAAACGGGCAGGATCCGCGCCACCGCGTCCACCGATCTCGGGCGGCATCTGAAGCGCTGCTTCCTTCCGACGTCGCTCGTCGGCCTCAGCAAGTGCGCGTTTGGCAGCCGGGCTCAGTTCACGCGGCTGTTCCTCGTTACTGACTTCGGCTTCACGATCTTCTGACATCATATCGTCCTTTGCTGAGACCGCATTTCATGCGCAAACATTGAAATTGGGGTGCCGGCTTTTTAAATCAACAGCTGGAAACGGCAAGAAAATTGCCAATACTCTGCATCCGGAGGAGCACGCCATGAATACCATGCGGACTGCCATGTTGCTTGCGTTCATGACCGCCCTGTTCATGGGGGTCGGTTTCTTGATCGGCGGCCGGGGCGGAATGATGATCGCCTTCGTCGTCGCCGCGGGCATGAACTTCTTCTCCTACTGGAACTCCGACAAAATGGTGTTGCGCGCCTACAGGGCGCAACAGGTCGACGAGCAAACCGCGCCCGAGTTCTATGTGATGGTGCGGGATCTGGCACGCAATGCCGGTCTGCCGATGCCGAAGGTCTATGTCTTCGACAGCCCTCAGCCGAATGCGTTTGCCACAGGCCGCAATCCCGAGAATGCCGCAGTTGCAGCCTCGACCGGCCTGCTGCAAAGGCTGACCCCACAGGAAGTCGCTGGGGTCATGTCCCACGAACTCGCCCATATCGAGAACCGCGACACGCTCACCATGACGATCACGGCGACACTGGCCGGTGCGATCTCGATGCTGTCGAACTTCGCCTTCCTGTTTTCCAGTGGTCGGGATGATCGCAACAATCCCTTGGGCTTCATCGGGGTCATCATTGCGATGATCGTTGCGCCGCTGGCGGCGATGCTGGTTCAGATGGCGATCAGCCGGACGCGCGAATACGCGGCGGATCGGCGGGGCGCGGAAATCTGTGGTCAGCCGCGGTGGCTCGCATCCGCGCTTCAGAAGATTGCCGGAGATGCCTCACAGATCGAGAACGTGGACGCCGAGCGCAATCCGGCGACGGCGCATATGTTCATCATTAATCCCCTGAACGGCCAACGCATGGACAATCTGTTCTCGACCCATCCGAACACGCGTAACCGGGTCGAGGCGCTGCTGGCGATGACCGATATCCGCCCGGGGGGATCGACGCCGCCGGAGGCCCCTGTTAAGGCAACGCGCACGGCGCGTTCCGTTCCGACCACCGGTTGGGGGCGCGGCAATGCCGAACCACCCAAGGGGCCATGGTCTTGAACGATACATCGACGGGCAAACCGAAGCAGAAGCAGACCGGACGCAAAAACCACGGCGAGAAGCCAGCACGGCAGAATTTGAAGCCGGGCCTCGAGGCGCGCATCGCCGCCACTCGGATCCTCGGCGCCGTCGTCGATCGCAAGACGTCTCTCGACGGCATGCTTGATCCCGAGCATGGCAATCCGGCGTTTTTGCCGCTCAACGATGCCGATCGCGGTCTCGTCCGCGCCATCTTGCAAAGCGCACTGAGACACTTGCCGCAGATCGATGCGATGATCGCTCAGCTGCTCGACAATCCGCTGCCGGAAGGTGCGAGGTCGCTCCACCATCTGCTGGTCGTCGCGGCCGCACAGATGCTCTATCTCGATGTACCCGATCATTCGGCGGTGGACCTGGCCGTCGAGCAGGCGAATGGCGATCCACGGAGCCGGCGATTTGCCAAGCTGGTGAATGCGATCCTTCGCCGTCTTGGACGGGAGAAGGATGCACTCCTTGCGAGCGTCGAAGACCTGCCCTGCATGCCCGACTGGTTCATGAAGCGGCTGACCGCGGTGTATGGCGCTGAACATGCCCATGCCATTGCCGCGTCACAGCTCGAACCTCCGACGATCGATCTTACCGTCAAGAGCGATGCAGCCGGTTGGGCCGAAAAGCTCGGCGGTCAGGTCCTTCCGACCGGCACGGTCCGGCTCGATCGCTTCCGCGGATCGATTACAGGGCTCGAAGGCTTCGAAGAGGGGGCGTGGTGGGTGCAGGATGCCGCAGCTGCCATCCCTGCAAAACTTTTCGGCGACCTGTCCGGGAAGCGCGTTGCGGATCTCTGTGCTGCGCCCGGCGGTAAAACAGCTCAGCTTGTCATTGCGGGTGGAGATGTGGTCGCAGTCGAACAGTCGCCGTCGCGTCTCAAGCGGCTGGAGAGCAACCTCCAGCGGCTCGGGCTTTGGGCCGAGACCCGGTGCTC
>JAIXSF010000388.1 GCA_027484835.1 Rhizobiaceae bacterium
TCCCTCGGTCTCAATGCAAAGGGGGGGCAGCCGTCACACGGCGCCCCCGGTTGTCGTCACGCCGCCGCAGCGGCCATATCTGTGGATCAGCCGCGCGGCCCGTCAGAAAAAGGCGAATGATTCCATGGTCATCACAAACACCGCCCCTGACGCCACGATCAGCGTCAGAAGCAGCGGCACGATCCGCCCCCGCTTCTTTCGCTTCCTGGCAAATGTTCCGGGCGGGCAGACCAAGGCGTCTTCCATCCCCACAAACAAGGTGCGGTTGGTGTGCAGCCCGCCCGCCTGAATGCGGGTCAGCCTGCTGGAAAACTCCAGTTTCGGGTCGAAAGTTTCGGGTCGCGACATGCGGGATACCTTTACAACGTCTCACAGCCCGCAGGGTTGCCAAACAACCATGACCCGAGCGCGAAAAATTTAAGGCAAATTCCAGCATCATTCCCGTGACCTGCGGATCAACCCAGCCGAACCGCGGTGCCGCTGGCCGAAACCATCAGCATCTGGCCGATCACCTCGTAATCCAGATCCACCCCCACGATGGCATTGGCCCCCTTGGCCCGCGCCGTCGCTTCCATCTCGCCCAAAGCCGTCTCGCGCGCATCGGCCAGCTTGGCCTCATAAGCCCCCGACCGGCCCCCGATGATATCGGTGATCCCGGCAAAGAGAACGCGCACGATATTCGCGCACATGATCGCCTCGCCGGTCACGATCCCAAGGTATTCGGCAATCTGATAGCCTTCCACCGAAGGCGTCGTCGTCACGATCATCTTAAGCAACCCCGCTGCCGCTCATCATTCCACCGGAATGCCAAGAGCGAAGATCCCACCGAACAATCCGTAGAACCATCCCAAACAGAACAGTCCATAGGGCCCAAACATCCGACCGAAAAAAGCTGTGAACCAGTTGAACCCCACCCCCACTAGCCTTTCGCGCTCGTACTTCGAAAACATCGCCAGAAACAAAGATATGGTCAGCCACATGTGGAAGGGAAAGTATGCTAGGAACCCCGCAAGAACCCCGAACAACGGCGCAATAGCGAAGCCCAAAAGGATGAACACGCAGGCCAACCCAAGACCGAAGAGCAAGCTCTTCATCCTGCCCTGAACAGCAAACCACCCCTCGATACGCTCGACCAGCTTACCCAACGCTGCCCTCAAGGCTGATCGCCACAAGGCTCTGCGCCTCCATGGCAAATTCCATCGGCAGCGCCTGCAGCACTTCCTTGCAGAAGCCGTTGACGACAAGCGCCACCGCCTCTTCCTCATCCATCCCGCGCGAGCGGCAATAGAACAGCTGATCCTCGTCCACCTTGGACGTGGTCGCCTCATGCTCCACGCGGGATGAGTTGTTCTTGACCTCGATGTAAGGCACCGTATGCGCCCCACATTTGTCACCGATCAGCAAGCTGTCGCATTGGGTGTAGTTGCGGCTGTTGGTGGCCTTGGGGTGCATCGTCACCAATCCACGATAGGTGTTCTGCGCGCGTCCCGCGCTGATCCCCTTCGATACGATCCGCGATTTGGTGTTCTTGCCGAGATGGATCATCTTGGTGCCGCTGTCGACCTGCTGATGGCCGTTGGAGACGGCGATCGAGTAGAACTCGCCCTGGCTGTCGTCGCCGCGCAGGATGCAGGACGGATATTTCCAGGTGATCGCCGACCCGGTTTCCACCTGCGTCCACATCACCTTGGACCGGTGCCCCCGGCAATCGGCGCGCTTGGTGACGAAGTTGTAGATGCCGCCCTTGCCGTCCTTGTCGCCCGGATACCAGTTCTGCACGGTCGAATACTTGATCTCGGCATCATCCATGGCGACAAGTTCGACCACGGCTGCGTGCAGCTGGTTTTCGTCGCGCTGGGGTGCCGTGCAGCCTTCGAGATAAGAGACGTAGGCGCCTTCTTCGGCGACGATCAGCGTGCGCTCGAACTGGCCGGTGTTCTTCTCGTTGATGCGGAAATAGGTCGACAGTTCCATCGGGCAACGGACACCCTTCGGAATGTAGACGAAGGAGCCGTCGGTGAAGACCGCGCAGTTCAGCGTCGCATAGTAGTTGTCGGTGACGGGTACGACCGAGCCGAGATACTTCTTCACCAGATCCGGATATTCGCGGATGGCTTCCGAGATCGACATGAAGATCACGCCGGCCTTCATCAGCTCTTCCTTGAAGGTCGTGACGACCGAAACCGAATCGAAGACCGCGTCGACGGCGATCTTCGACGTCTGGACGCCAGCCAGCATTTCCTGCTCTTTCAGCGGGATGCCGAGCTTCTCATAGACCTTCAGGAGTTCGGGATCGACTTCGTCGAGCGACTTCGGGCCGGCAGCCGTCTTTGGCGCTGCATAATAGTAGATGTCGTTGAAGTCGATCTTGGGATAGTCGACACGCGCCCAGGTGGGCTCGACCATCGTCAGCCAGCGACGATAGGCGTCGAGGCGCCATTCAAGCATCCATTCGGGCTCGTTCTTCTTGGCCGAAATGAAGCGGACGATATCTTCCGACAAGCCCTTCGGGGCCTTGTCGACTTCGATGGTAGTTTCAAAACCATACTTGTACTGATCCACATCGATCTGGCGGACCTGATCGATCGTTTCCTGCACAGCAGCCATGGTCGTTCTCCAATCTTGCCGGGCCAAATTCCGGCAGCTTGTTAACGTTGGGCGGTGACCCGCCATACTTAAGGTTCCCGAGCCATCATTTCACCCTCTTGGCAAGGGAAAAACGATGTTTGGCCCGGTTTTTCGCCGCCTCAGGCGGCCTGCCCCGCCGGTTTGCGGCGGGCAGCAATCTTCACAAAGGCGTCCAAAAAGCGATCGATGTCGCTCTCCGTCGTATCAGGGCCGATCGACAGGCGGAGCGCCCCGGTCGCGGCATCCTCACCCATGGCGGTCAGCACATGGCTCGCGCCGACCTTGCCCGAGGAGCAGGCGGCTCCCGCCGACAAGGCGATGCCCTCGAGATCGAAGGCGATCTGCCCGGTCTCTGCCTTCAACCCCGGCAGATGGAAGAAACTCGTATTGCCGACCCGCGCCTCGCTGCGACCATAGATCACGGTCTCCGGTGCTGCCGCGACGATGCCTGCCTCCGCCCGGTCGCGCAGTGCAGAAATCCCGGCATTCCGGCTCACCAGATCCGCCGACATCCGCTCTGCGGCTGCCCCAAAGCCCGCGATCGCCGCTAGGTTTTCGGTACCGGCCCGATGCCCCTTTTCCTGGCCGCCACCGCGCACCAGCGGTTCCGGCATGAAAGTCTCGCCTTGCGACACCATGGCGCCGACGCCCTTCGGGCCGCCGAGCTTATGGGCCGACAGGATCAGAAAGTCGGCGCCGAGTTCGGAAATGGACAGCGGAATGCGGCCTGCTGCCTGCACGGCATCAACCACCAGCAATCCGCCAAACTTCTTTACGACGGCAGAGACCTCGCGGATTGGCTGGATGATCCCCGTTTCATTGTTGACCAGCATCACGGCGACCAGCGGCAGCCCTTCGGACGCGTCATGGCCTGTCAGTGTGCTTGTAAGCGCATCAAGATCGATCAGCCCCGCAGGCGTCACGGCAAGTTCCGTCACAAGCTCCCTGGGGAATCGGCCGCCGGCCCGCACGGCCGGATGCTCGATGGCCGAGACATAGAGGCGTCCAAGGCTCACACGCGACTTACCCATGCGGTAGACCGGCGACAGAACCTGATTGGCAGCTTCCGTCGCGCTTGCGGTAAAGGTCACATGCGCGGCTTCCGCACCAACAAGCATTGCTACGGCGCGACGCGCCTTTTCGATTACAGCACGCGCCGCACGCCCTTCGGCATGCACCGAAGAGGGGTTGCCGGGCATGGCGAACGCGTCGAGCATGGCATCGCGCGCCGCAGCCATCAGGGGCGCGGTGGCGTTCCAGTCGAGATAGATGCGCTCAATCGCCATCCTCAGTTCCGACTCCCATGCATCATGCGGTGCATTTTCCTTGAAATTTCCGCCGGGCTTGCCTTATGACACCATCACCCCGGATGCGACGCCATCCAGTTTCGAACGGTTCTAAACTTCGTTCTAGAAAAGCTGACTGACGCCGTCAAGTCAGCTTTCTAATTTGGTGTTGACGAACCGCAAAAATGTCAGGGACCGGAACCTTATGCCCGAAGTGATTTTCAACGGCCCCGCGGGTCGTCTCGAAGGCCGTTATCAACCCTCCAAGGAAAAGAGCGCACCGATCGCGATCATCCTTCATCCGCATCCGCAATTCGGCGGGACGATGAACAACCAGATCGTCTACCAGCTGTTCTACATGTTCCA
>JAIXSF010000269.1 GCA_027484835.1 Rhizobiaceae bacterium
AGTCCCGGACGATGCCGTGTACCAGCAGCGTGGTGCCGTCGCGCCCGTCTGCGAGGTCAGCGCCGAGCGCCAGTTCCGGTGCATCATCCAGATAGAAGGGACCAAGATTGGAGCCCTCGGTCGCACCACCGCGGGTGTTGATCATGTCGACCAGTGCGGACAGCCCGACCACGTCAGAGAGAAGAATGAACTCATGCCGCTCCGGCGTGGAGATTTTCCCGCAGTCGTAGAGGAACATCAGCATGCCCATCCACTCTTCATGCGTCATGTTCACTTCACGGGTGAAGTCGTGGAGATGATCGATGAAGGTCTCCAGCAGGAACTTGAAACGACTGCCCTCCTCGGTCTGGAAACTTTCTTTCACCGCTTCGGTGATCGTGAACTGGTTGATCTGTCGCATCGACATCCTCCGCTTGACTGTCCCGTCTCCCGCCGGGTTGACGCAAAGCTAGAACAGGTTCTATTATTCGGCAAGTGAATTTATTTTCGCTATGCGAAAAGGAATGATGCATGAGAATTGGCAAGCAGGACCAGGCTTTCACCGCGATCGCCACATCCGATGAGACATCCATCACCGTCAGGGGACACGACCTGTGCGATGACTTGATTGGCAAGATCGACTTTGCCGACTACTTCTGGCTGCTGGTCTGCGGGACGAGACCGGACCGGCGCCAGACCACGGCGCTCAATGCCTGCCTGGTTTCGATTGCCGAGCATGGACTTGTTCCTTCTGTGCAGGCAGCCCGGATGACGCTGGCAGCGGCACCCGAAGCCTGGCAGGGGGCGATGGCCGCCGGTCTTCTGGGCATGGGTACCGTCGTTGCAGGATCATCCGAGATCGCAGGACGCTATCTCGCGGAACTGGTTGCGGCCGGTGGCGATGAAGAGGCGGTGCGAACCTCGCTTGATACGTATCGCCAGCAACGCAAGAAGGTTCCGGGCTTGGGCCACCCGCAGCATTCCGCAGGCGATCCGCGCGCCAACCGGCTTCTGGCGGTCGCGGACGACCTGCAGATATCCGGAACCCACATCGCAACCTTGCGATTGCTGGGCGAACTGGCACCCGGCATCATGAACCGACCCTTGCCCATCAACGTCTCTGGCGCCATTCCGGCCGTCATGCTCGATGCCGGATGGCCACTCGCGGCCCTCAAGGCCATCCCCTTGATTGCGCGGGCCGCCGGCCTTGCCGCCCACCTATATGAGGAAAGCGAACGCCCGATCGGCTTCATCCTGTCGCATCACGCGGACCTTGCGATTTCCTATGACGGAGAGACATCCGAATGAAGCCGCTTCAATCCATTCGCGTCATAGAGATGGGCACCTACATCACCGGTCCGGCTGCCGCGATGCAGCTCGCCGATCTCGGTGCGGATGTCATCAAGGTCGAGCGTCCAGGGGAAGGCGATCCCTTCCGGGCATTCAAGGGCGGGCTGTATTCACCGCACTTTCAGACCTACAACAGAAACAAGCGCTCGATCGCGCTCGATACCCGTAAACCCGAAGATCTGGCGGTCTTCGAGGCTCTGATCGCCTCGGCAGATGTCTTCATCCAGAACTTCAGGCCCGGTGTCGCCGAAAAGCTGGGCGCTGGCGAAGCGGACCTGAGAGCTCTGAACCCACGGCTTGTCTACTGCGCGATCTCCGGCTTCGGCACCTCGGGACCGGCCCGCGATAGGCCGGCCTATGATACGGTCGCGCAGGCCGCCAGCGGCTTTCTGCGCCTTGTCACCCCACCTGACCGTCCGCGCGTGATTGGCCCGGCGCTTGCCGATGCCGTCACCGGACACTACGCGGCAACCGGGATCCTCGCAGCCCTGATCGAGCGCGGACAGACAGGCAAGGGCCGCAGGCTGGATATCTCCATGCTGGAAGCCATGAGCCACTTCAATCTGGACAGCTTCACGCACTACTACAGCGTAGGAGAAGTCATGGGGCCTTTGTCGCGCCCAGTTGTCAGCCAGTCCTACACCTTCGAATGCGCCGACGAAAAATGGATCGCCTTCCATCTCTCGTCGCCACAGAAATTCTGGGAAGGCCTGCTCGACGCGACCGGTCAGCGCCAATTGGCGGAGGATCCGCGGTTCCGCGAGCGGCTTGAGCGTATCCGCCATCAGGATGATCTGATCGACATCCTTGCACCCGTTTTCAAGAGCAGAACCCGCGATGAATGGTGCGCCCTGCTGGAAGCCAACGAAGTGCCCTACGCGCCGGCCTATGACAGCGACGAAGCGCTTGAGGATCCGCAAGCGCAGCATCTTCGCATCGCGGTCACCGTTCCGAACGCCGAAATGGGAAGCTTCACGACCGTTCGGCCACCCTACAGCTTCGACGATGAGCCGGAGTTTGACGTGACGCCCCCGCCGCGGCTGGATCAACACGGCGCCGAGATCAGAGCCGAGATGCAATCACGCCTGCGCAGCACCTGAGCAGGTCTCGCGATGGCAAGACCTCTTAGCCCGGCTGGTAGAGACCGTTTTTCCGAAGCCGGTACTCGAGCTTGGCGCGCGAAAGCCCTAGGCTGCGCGCAGCAGCCGAGACATTGCCGCGGTGTGCATCGAGTGCCTGTCGGTAGAGATCGATTTCCGCGGACCTGATCTCCGACGATGACTGCAGGAAGTCCAGGAGACCGGCCCCTCGCACAACACCGTTCCCATGCCCGACTTCCAGACGCCCATCCCGCGTCAGGGACGGATTGCCAGGCGGCACCGGCTCGTTGGCTGTAAAGATGTGCTGCAAATCGATAAAGCCGCCGCGATCGGCGAAAATCACGCCGCGCTCGATCAGGTTCTGCAATTCGCGGATATTCCCCGGAAAATCATAGGCCAGCAGCGCGTCCATCGCACGGCGGGTCAATCCCACCAAATCACGCCGGTGCCGTTCGCGAAACAGGCGCAGGAAATGGTCGACGAGCAAGGGTATGTCGTCCCGGCGCTCGCGAAGTGGCGGAATGGAGATCGGAAAGACACACAGTCTGAAATAAAGATCCTGGCGAAACCGCCCTGCCCGGACTTCGTCTGCGAGATCTACATTCGAAGCGGCAATGACCCGGACATCGGCCGGCACCGTTTTTGAACCACCAACCCGCTCGATCACCCGTTCCTGGATGGCACGAAGCAGCTTGCCCTGTGCCGCATAGGCAAGCGACGCGATCTCGTCGAGAAACAGCGTGCCGCCAGCTGCCCGCTCGAAATAACCCGGGCGGGAAGCCACAGCGCCGGTGAAGGCCCCTTTCTCGACACCGAAGAGCTCCGACTCCACGAGTGTTTCGGGAATGGCCGCGCAGTTCAGAGCGACGAATGGCTTCGTCGAGCGCTGGCTGAGGCGATGCAACTGCTGGGAAAACAACTCCTTGCCCACACCGGATTCCCCGACAAGAAGAACCGTCGCCTCGGTATCGGCCACCTTTTCCACCATCAGACGCGCCCGCAGGAAGCTGGCGGATACACCGACCACTGCCTCCCCGCCGGAGGAAGACTTCGGAACGGCAGACGCCGTCTCTCCAGCGCGCAGAGACTTCGCAGAACGGCCAGCGGATGCGCGCCTCGCATGCGGCCATTCAAGTCCGAGATAAGCGCGTTCCGGTGCGTCCTCTTCCCATTCCTCGGCATTTTTTCCCACGACGTAACACCGTGACGCCCCCATGCCCGAGCATTCGAGCTCCCGGAAAATCACCGGTCGGCCGAACAGCGTGCTGGTGTAACCGCTGGGATAGCCGGTCTGCATCCAGCAGACTGGTTCGCTCGCAAGGCCATGATGAGCGATGTGCTCGCCGGCCTCGGAAGAGTCGTGCCAGTAGAACTCGCCGAAATAGCGTCCCGTGTCGCTGTCGAATTCGAACTGCTTTGTCTCGACCTTGACGAACCCCTCGAGCGTATGAACGCGCGGACCTGCCGCGAGAGCATGGGTTAGATCCTGTTGCGGAAATCGCTTGAGGATGAGTTCGGCATCACGCACGCCCTGCATATAGCCTACGCGCATGAAGATGCCCTTGGCGGCCTCCATCCCGAACGCATCGATGATCTCCTGGCGTAACCGCCCGAGAACCTGACTTTGCATCAGGACCATGCGCTGGTCGTTGAGCCAGATCCGCCCGTCACCAAGCGCAAAATGCAGCGCTTCCGTTAGTTCGGAAAGGGTCGGCGACGCACCGGTATCGAGCTCGCTGAACGCACCCCGCGACAACATCTTGCCCGTCGACTTTGAAACATCGGCAAGGGAAACGAGTTTGGGAGGCTTGTCCGATTTCATCTGCCACTCATGCATCTTCAGATTTTCATCATGATTTCATTTTTTAATGAAACCCGCAATCGACCTCTTCTCTCTCATGGTTTGCCGACGCCTCCGCCTATCCATCTGAATCGGAGCACTTTTTTCGCGCCCAGAGCGGACGGTTCCGTGGCAATTCACCAACTGGCACGCCCCTTGCGAATAGGAATGCGAGCCGCTTGAGGAGGCGGCACGGAGGACAGACGATTTGCTGAGACGAGATGAGCGGCCGCAAGACGGGCCGATCTCATGACGGCGAAGCTGTGTCCGGACCTCCGCAACCCTTGGATCTGGAGGACCTGAAGATGAACATGCACGCAGCCAAATTTCTCGACACCGGCCGATGGGGCGGCCTCGCCTACATCTCCGACTGGCAGGAGACACTGGGCGGGACACTCAACGTGACCGATCCCGCCAATGGCAACGTCCTGGCCGCTGTCGGTTTCTGTGGCCCCGCCGATGTGGCGCGCGCCGCAAGAGAGGCGAAGGCCGCACAGAAAGCCTGGGCGAAAACCCTGCCGGCAGAACGCGCAGCAATTCTCAACCGGGCCGCAGACCTCCTCGAACGGAATGGCGAGGAGCTCGCAGGCTGGATCATGCAGGAATCCGGCTCGATCCATCCAAAGGCCATGATCGAGATCGAACACGGCGCACTCTTCATCCGCCATGCCGCATCCCTCGCGACCCAGCCATCAGGCATTTTCCTTCCGGGCATGGATGATCGAACGAATTATGCCCGGCGCGTCCCGCATGGCGTCGTCGGCGTCATCTCCCCCTTCAATTTCCCGCTGGTGCTCTCAGTCCGCTCGATTGCGGCGGCGATCGCTCTCGGCAACTCGGTAGTCCACAAGCCGGATCCGAGAACGCCCATCTCCGGCGGCATCATCATTGCCCGAATTTTCGAAGAGGCCGGTCTGCCGAAGGGCGTGCTGCACATCGTGCCGGGTGGCGCTGATGCCGGCGAAGCGCTGTGCAGCGACGAGAATATCGCCATGGTCTCTTTCACCGGCTCGGCAAGGGGTGGCGCCAAGGTGGGTGAGATCTGCGGGCGCCATTTGAAGCGCGTGCAACTCGAGCTTGGCGGCAAAAACGCCCTGGTCATTCTCGATGATGCAGATCTCGATGTTGCAGCCTCCAACGCCGCCTGGGGCGCCTTCCTGCATCAGGGCCAGATCTGCATGGCAACCGGGCTGATCCTGGTCGACGAGAAGATCGAAGCGGGCATCACCGAACGTCTGGTTACCAAGGCACAGCACCTCCCGGCGGGCGACCCCTCGACCAACCGCGTGGCACTGGGCCCGATCATCTCCGACAGCCAGGTGGAAACGATCCAGAAGATCGTCGACGACGCGGTGGCCAAGGGCGCTAAGCTCCTGGCCGGTGGCACCCATGATGGCCGCTTCTACGCAGCGACCGTACTGTCGGGCGTCAGGCCGGGCATGCTGGCCTTCGAGGAAGAAATCTTCGGGCCTGTTGCCTGCATCGTATCGTTCAAGACGGACGAGGAAGCTGTCGATCTCGCCAACCGTTCGGAATACGGGCTCGCCGCCGGTGTCATCTCAAGCAATCTCGGACGCGCCATGGCCGTCGGTGATGAGTTGAATGTCGGCCAACTCCACATCAACGACCAGACCGTCAATGGTGGCCCCTACGCGCCCTTCGGCGGACGCGGCAAATCCGGCAATGGCACCCGCGTCGGCGGCCCCGCCGACATCGAGGAGTTCACCCAGTGGCAATGGGTGTCGGTGAAGAAAGCCGCAACCCCCTATCCATTCTGATCAATCCCCCCATGAACCGACAGTCGGGATCACCGTCCGCCTTTTCGGCTCCGGCAGATCCCGGACACATCCCAGGGAACCAAACCCATGACTCTCGCAGGAAAAACCATTGTCATCACCGGCGTCTCCTCAGGCATAGGCGGTGAAGTCGCTCGTCTCGCCCGCTTCCGCGGTGCCACCGTCATTGGCGTCGATCGCAACGACGCCATGCTGACACTCGATGGCTTCATCAAGATCGACCTCGCCGATCCGGCTGCCATCGACGCCGTCCTTGCCCAGTTTCCCGCCAGCATCGATGCGCTCGTCAATGCCGCGGGCGTTCCCGGTACGGCCGACAAGGATCTCGTCGCCAGGGTCAACTATCTCGGCCTTCGGCATCTCACCGAAGCCCTGATCGGCCGCATGCCGAAGGGCGCATCGATCGTCAACTTCGCCTCGATCCTCGGCGCGGAATGGCCAAACCGTGTGGAGCAGCACAAGCATCTTGCGGACACCACGAGCTACGCTGAAGGCCACGCCTGGCTTGCGGCAAACCCGGTGTCGCAGGAAACCTGCTACCAGTATTTCAAGGAAGCACTGATCGTCTGGACCATGAAGCGCAGCCATACCCTTTTCATGGAACAGGATATCCGGATGAATTCAGTAGCCCCCGGTCCAGTATTCACCCCGATCCTCGGCGACTTCGTCACTATGCTCGGCCAGGACCGTGTCCAGGCGGACGCCCACAGGATGAAACGCCCGGCGCTCGCCGATGAAATCGCAGGGCCGGTGCTATTCCTCTGCTCGGATGACGCCCGCTGGGTCAACGGGATCAACCTGCCGATCGATGGTGGCCTGGCGGCAACCTACACCTGAATAG
>JAIXSF010000294.1 GCA_027484835.1 Rhizobiaceae bacterium
AAGCACCCGCCTGCTGGGCGAGGCCATGGCTTGCCGCCGTCGACTGCTCGACCATGGCCGCGTTCTTCTGCGTCCCCTGGTCCATCTGGTTGACGGCCATGCTGATCTCCTGCAGTCCCGTCGACTGTTCACGCGTCGAGGTGACGATGGCGAGAACGTTCTGGTTGATCTCCTGCACTTCGCGCACGATGGTCTCGAGCGCCCGGCCGGTTTCATCAACCAGGCTCACGCCGTTGCGAACCTGTTCGCCGGAGGTCGTGATCAGGGCCTTGATCTCCTTGGCCGCATTGGCAGACCGCTGCGCAAGCTCACGCACTTCCTGGGCAACGACGGAAAACCCATTGCCGGCTTCACCGGCGCGAGCAGCCTCGACGCCGGCATTCAGCGCCAGCAGGTTCGTCTGGAAAGCGATGTCGTCGATGACGCCAATGATGTTGGAGATTTCCGAAGACGACTTCTCGATCGCCTGCATGGCAGCGACCGCGCGACGGACGACTTCGCCCGAATGCTCTGCCCCTTCCCGCGTGCGACCGACCAGCTGGCCTGCCTCGTCGGCGCGGATCGCGCTGTCCTTGACGGCCGTCGTGACCTGTTCGAGAGCGGCAGCGGTCTCCTCGACGGAGGAAGCCTGCTGTTCGGTGCGCTTCGACAAGTCGTCGGCTGCCGCCAGCATCTCGTTGGCACCGGCATCGATCGAGCGGGCGTTGTCGCTGACGGCCCGCATCGCATCCTTTAGACGGGCCACCGACTGGTTGAAGTTGACGCGCAGCGGATCGAGGTGATCGGCAAAGCGTTCGTTGATCTGCGCGACGAGGTCACCGTCCGACAGCCGCTGCAGACCGGAAGCCAGCTGGTCGACCGCAAACTGCACCTCGGCTGCTTCGCGGGCTTTCTGGGCCTCGCGCGACTGGCGCTCGGTTTCGCTGAGCGAGCGGTTTTCTTCCGTCTGGCGTTCAAGAGCAGCGCGCTCGATCGCATTGTCGCGGAAGACGGCGACGGCAGCGGCCATGTCGCCGATTTCGTCGTGACGACCGGCAAACGGGATCTCCGTCTTGGTGTCGCCGGCTGCAAGCCCGCGCATCGAATCAGTGATGGCCGAGATCGGGCGCACGACGCGCGCAAAGCTGAAGAAGGCAGCGCCGGCTGCAATCAGACCGCTGATGACAACGGCAAGCAGTGTAACGTTGATTGCAGACGACGAAACACGATCAGCCTCTGCGATAGCGGCATCGCTCAGTTCGACATTGGCCTTGATCGTTTCATCCATCACGCCGACGAGCTCGCGGGCACTGGCAGCCATGGATCCGGTGAACAGAGCCTTGGCAGCAGTTTCGTTGCCTGCCCGCTTCAGTTCGATCATCTGCGTGGCCAGACGGTCATATTCGGCAAGGGCGACCTTCATGCGGTCGAAGCGCGCGCGTGTCGCCGGCATGGTGATCATCGGTTCATAGGCGGCAAACGCTGCATCACGATGGGAAAGCGCTGTCTTGGTGGTCGCAGAAACAGCGTCCAATTCGTCGAGTTGGGCACTCAGAAGCATGGCATAGTTGCGGCGCACTTCGGCAAATGTCGCGTTCATCTGCGCCACAGCCAGCGTTCTCGGCAGGCGCTCGCGTCCGATGATATCCACCTGTGCCTTGACGTTCTGGATAAAATTGACGGCCAGGATGCCCTGACCGATGCCGAATGCCAGCACGACGGCAAAGAGCAGCGGCAAGACAACTTTGATCTTGAGATTGGACATGATTGGTCTCCGGAGAGGAAAAAGCATTCCCAAGCCGGCGTGGGAGGTCGCCAGGATGAAAGGACAAGACATCGTCCAATAGGTCGGGATGAAACCGTTCTAGAGAATCAACAATGAATAATTTACTTAAATCACACGCAACCATTGATAGCGCAGCAGAATGAGCCGGTCGCGAGATGGCTGCGCCCAAACAAAATCGGCGGCGGATTGCTCCGCCGCCGCCAGGGTTCGAGTGATCCAACGAGCCGGTATGTGGCGTTATTCCGCCGCCTCTTCCGCTGCTTCGTCGAGCGCCTTGGCCTCTTCTTCAGCCCGACGCTTCTTCTCCTGCTCCTGCTCCGGATCCGTCTGGTCTGGCAGAAAACCACCCGACTGACGGTTCCACAGGTCGGCGTAAATGCCGCCCGTCCGCACCAGCTCCAGGTGTGTGCCCTCTTCGACGATCCGGCCCTTGTCGAGCACGATCAGCCGGTCCATCTGCGTCAGCGTCGACAGCCGGTGCGCGATTGCGATCACCGTTTTGTCCTCGATCAGCTTGAACAGGCTCTCCTGGATCGCCGCCTCGACCTCGGAATCGAGCGCCGACGTCGCTTCGTCGAGGATCAGGATCGGCGCATCCTTGAGGAACACACGCGCAATCGCGATACGCTGCCGCTGACCGCCAGAAAGCTTCACGCCACGCTCGCCGACATGCGCGTCGAGCCCGGTGCGGCCCTGCATGTCGGAGAGGGTCTGGATGAACTCCCAGGCATTCGCCCGCTTCGCTGCCTCGATGACCGCGGCATCATCCGCATCCGGCCGACCATAGGCGATGTTGTCGCGGATCGAACGATGCAGCAGCGAGGTATCCTGCGTCACCACACCGACAAGTGCCCTGAGGCTGTCCTGGCTGACCTCGGAAATATCCTGGCCATCCACGAGGATTTTGCCCTTCTCGATGTCGTAGAAGCGCAAAAGCAGGTTCATCAGTGTCGTCTTGCCCGCGCCCGAGCGGCCGACAAGTCCTACCTTTTCGCCGGCCTTGATGGTCAGCGAGAAGTCCTCGATCACGCCCTTCTGCTTGCCGTAATGGAAGCGCACGCCATCATAGACGATCTCCCCCTTCGGCGCGGCAAGAGACGTGGCTTTCGGCCTGTCGACGATGTCATGCGTCTTCGTCATCATGCCCATTCCGTCATAGACGGTGCCGATGTTTTCGAAGAGGGCTGCCACTTCCCACATGATCCACTGCGACATGCCGTTGATGCGCATGGAAAGGCCGATGGCGACCGCGATCGCGCCGACGGAAACGGTGCCGTTCAGCCAGAACCAGATGCCGAGTGCTGCAACAAAGAACTGCACGATGGCATTGTTGATGTCGACGCAGATGTTGAGCAGCGAGATCTGCCGCATCTGCCGGTGGACCGTGCCGAGAAACGCATCCATGCCCTCACGCGCATAGACCTCTTCACGACCCGCATGCGAGAACAGCTTCACCGTCGCGATGTTGGTGTAGCTGTCGACGATCCGGCCCGTCATCATCGAGCGCGCATCTGCCTGCTCGCTGGAAGACTTCCGCAGCTTCGGAATGAAATGCCTGAGGATCAGCGCATAGACCACCAGCCAGAGCACCAGCGGCACGCCGAGCCGCCAGTCGACTGACGCGACCAGCGCCAGCATCGAGACGAAGAAGGTCGTCGCATAAATGAACACGTCGATGATCTTCATCACCGCTTCGCGGATGGAGAGCGCCGTTTGCATCACCTTGGTCGAGACGCGTCCAGCGAACTCGTTGGCGAAGAAGGTCATCGAATGCCGCAGCAGGAAGCGGTGCATCTGCCAGCGCGCGATCATCGGGAAATTGCCGGCGAGCACCTGGTGCATGGTGATCGTGTGCACGACACCGATGAGCGGCAGACCGATCAGCAGAAGGGCCGCCATCCAGGCCAGCGTGCCGCCCTCCGTCTGCAGGAACGTGGCGCGGTCGGCCGTCGACAGCCAGTCCACGATGTTGCCGAGAAACTGGTAGAGAAACACTTCGGCAACGGCGATCAGGCCGGAGCACAGGCCAAGCAGCGCCAGCCACCAGCCGGCAGGCCGGGTGTAGTGCCAGCAGAAGGCGATTAGCCCTTTCGGCGGCAGGGCCGGCTCACCGGCCGGATAGGGATTCAGGCGGTTTTCGAACCACGAGAACATGGAAAAATCTCCAGAGATGGCACGCGATCGGCACCGGACAAAGGTGACGCGGACGCGCAAATATTTAATGATTGAGGCCAGTTGTGGCCGCAGGATGAATCAATTTGGGAAAAAACGCAGGGGTGACGCGCTCAGGCGGCAACAGCCATAGATCGGGGCTGGCGCGAAATACCGAATAGATCCATCGATGGCCCTCCCTCTTGCGTGTTTAAGATGTGTTCCGTTCTATCGGGGCACGTCTCAATTTGCCAGCCGGGTTTTGGCCGCATGGATGCATTGTGCCGCAACTGTTGCAGACCGATCACAGACCCGGATCCCTCCACCGAACGCGGCTTGAGCGGCATCCAGGCTTCGCATAAGACCCGCGCATGACCGACCTTCGCATCGCTCTCTACCAGCCCGACATTCCCGGCAACACCGGGACGATCCTGAGGCTTGCCGCCTGCCTCGGGCTGAAGGTCGACATCATAGAACCGGCCGGCTTCGTGCTTTCCGACAAGAACCTGAAGCGGGCCGGCATGGACGAGCTCGCGAGCGTTGCCTTGACCCGCCCCGTCAACTGGGAGGGCTTCGATGCCTGGCGCCTGGCGGAAGGCCGCCGCCTTGTGCTCGCCTCGACCAAGGCAGCCCTGCCCTACACCACCTTCGACTACGCCGGGAACGACATCCTCCTCTTCGGTCGGGAGAGTGCAGGCGTTCCCGACCATGTGCACGATCGGGCCGACCATCGCGTGATCATTCCGATGGTCGATGGCCAGCGCTCGATCAATGTCGCCATGTCCGCCGCGATGATCGCGGGCGAAGCACTGCGCCAGACAGGCTTCCCGTCC
>JAIXSF010000069.1 GCA_027484835.1 Rhizobiaceae bacterium
GACCGGAGTCGAGAACGCCGGCCATGCCGACGACCTTGTTGGTCGGGAGGCCCGAGAACTTCTGCAGGGCCCAGACCATCGCGTCGAGCGGGTTGGTGATGCAGATGACGAAAGCGTTCGGGGCATACTTCTTGATGCCGGCGCCGACCTGTTCCATGACCTTGAGGTTGATGCCGAGCAGGTCATCGCGGCTCATGCCTGGCTTGCGGGCAACACCGGCAGTGACGATGCAGACATCAGCGCCGTCAATGGCGGCGTAAGCGCTGGCACCAGACAGCTTGGCATTGAAGCCTTCGACAGGACCGGACTGGGCAATGTCGAGACCCTTGCCCTGCGGGATGCCGTCAGCAATGTCGAACAGGACGATGTCGCCCAGTTCCTTCAGACTGGCGAGATGCGCCAGCGTTCCACCAATCATTCCAGAACCGATAAGAGCGATCTTTTTGCGCGCCATTGTAGACTTCCTTTTGGATCCGCGACCAAGGCCGAGGCAAGTTTTAGCCTGCCCTTGTGGACAGACCGCATAGCTCCAAAGGGTTTAAATCGCAAACGATAATTTTCAGTGTATCAATTTCAATCGGTTAGAACATAAAATTCTTACGTAAACGTCAAACTTTATGTCACCGGATCGTCACGATTCTGTCGTCTTGACTGATGCAGCTCAAGATAATCTGCACTGCGCATCTCGAACAAACGCGAAACCGTGCGGTCGAATTCGAACCCTTCGGTGCCCTTTTTTTCGGTGAGCAAAGCCTCGGGCATGGCGACCGCAGAGGCAAACAATCGAACGCTTGCGTCATAGAGCGCGTCGATCAAGATGATGAAGCGCTTCGTCTCATTGCGCTTCTCGGGCCCGAGATGGGGAATGTTTTCGACAAACACGACGTCGAAGCGCTTGGCGATGGCAAGGTAATCGGAGGCCCCGAGCGGGCGCTCGCAGAGATCGCGGAATGTGAAGCGCGCAGCACGGCCGGCCGCCTGGGGGATCTCGATCGTGCGACCCTTCATTTGAATGGATACGGGTCCCTCGGCAGCTCCTCCCGTCACTCGCTTCCAGGCGATGTCCATCATCTTCGGGGCATCGTCGAGCGGTGCGATATAGACCGGCAGGCTCTCCATCTTCTCGAGACGATAGTCGGTCGGCGAATCCAGCGTCGAAACCTGGACGTTCTGCTTCAGGAGATCGACGAAAGGCAGGAAAAGCCCGCGATTGAGGCCGTCCTTGTAGAGATTGTCAGGTTCGACATTCGACGTTGCGACAAGGGTGCAGCCCCGCGCGAAAAGCTCGGTGAAGAGCCGGGCGAGGATCATGGCATCCGCGATATCGGTGACCGTGAATTCGTCGAAGCAGAGGAGCTGCGCCTCTTCGCGAAGTGCTGCGGCAACCGGCGGGACCGGATCAGCCTGCTTGGTCTCGCCCGCCTTCAGCTTCTGGCGATGCGCGTGGATGCGGGAATGCACGTCCGCCATGAATTCATGAAAATGGGCGCGTCGCTTCTTCTCGACCGGAGCGAGCTTGAAGAACAGATCCATCAGCATGGTTTTGCCGCGACCGACGCTGCCATGCACGTAGAGACCCTGGATGGGGATCTGAGGCTTGCGCTTCTGGGCGAACATCCAGCCGAGGGCGCTCTTCTTGGCTGCCGGTCGGCGGGCCTTGAGTTCCGTGAGGATTCGGTCGAGTTTTTCGGCAACCCCGAGCTGGTAGCGATCGGGCTGGAGTGTCCCCGCCTCCGTCATCGCGCGCAATTGCTCGACGACGCTCAAGCCGTAGTCAGGAACTGGCTGCATGCAATGGTGTCCCGCCGGGTGGATGGCCCGAGGCGGGCCATCGCTGGGATGAGAGAAAAATCAGCGGCTCAGGCTGACCGGCTGACCGGACGCGGTGCTGCCGTCGAAGCGAGCATCGGCGGTCTTGTAGAGGCTGCCGATCGTATTGCCGTTGCGATCCTTGAGGACGACCTGCTTGCCGGACACTTCCCACGAGCCCATCGCAGTCAGTTCGCCGGCGCAACCACGGGTGCCGCCACGCGAGCCACTGCCGAGATTGGTGAGCGTCAGGAACATGTCACAGCTGGAGCCGGCGCTCTGAACACGCCAGTTGCCGACCATGGACTCCTTGGTGACATCGAGCGCGGTTGCCGGTGCACCGGCCGCATTCGGATCAAGTGCTGCCGTGGTCGTGGCCGGAGCGGCCGGGAATTGCGACGGATCGGCCGCGCCGGGCGGCGGCAACTGACCGGACTGGACGGACGGAACGGGCTGCGCCTGAAGCGGCGGAAGGGCGCTATTGGCGGCGTTCATGCTGCTGTAGGATGTACGCTGGCAACCGGCGAGCGCCAGGAGAATGGCTGCTCCGGTGACTGCATGGCTGAATTTCATCATTATACTCCCGCTCTCGCGACCTGTGCCGCAACCTGCCGTACAACTGGGTTTTAAATATGTTACGAGAATATGGTTAATCAAGTTCCATATTTCGTTCGATCGATAGCCGGCACTATAAGGATAAATTAAGGCCGCCCGAAACAGTTCCCGGGCGGCCTCGCAATCTTTTGACGGTGTGGCTCAGGCGCGACGCTCGACCATCATCTTCTTGATCTCGGCGATGGCCTTGGCAGGGTTCAAGCCCTTCGGGCAGGCCTGCGCGCAGTTCATGATGGTGTGGCAGCGATAGAGACGGAACGGATCCTCGAGATTGTCGAGGCGCTCGCCGGTTGCTTCGTCTCTCGAGTCGATCAGCCAGCGATAGGCCTGCAGGAGGACGGCCGGACCGAGGTAGCGGTCGCCGTTCCACCAGTAGCTCGGACAGGACGTCGAGCAGCAGGCGCAAAGGATGCACTCGTAGAGGCCATCAAGCTTCTGGCGGTCCTCGTGGCTCTGCTTCCACTCCTTGGCCGGCGGCGGCGAAACCGTCTTCAGCCAGGGCTCGATCGAGCGGTGCTGGGCGTAGAAGTTGGTGAGATCAGGAACCAGGTCCTTCACGACGGGCATATGCGGCAACGGATAGACCTTAACGGTTCCGTTAACCTCATCCATGCCCTTGGTGCAGGCGAGCGTATTCGTGCCGTCGATGTTCATGGCGCAGGAACCGCAGATGCCTTCACGACAGGACCGGCGCAGCGTCAGCGTCGGATCGATATTGTTCTTGATGTACAGAAGGCCATCGAGAACCATCGGGCCGCAATCGTCGACATCGATGTAGTAGGTGTCGATACGCGGATTGGCGCCATCATCCGGATTCCAGCGATAGACGCGGTATTCCCGCACGTTCTTGGCGCCGGCCGGCTTCGGCCAGACCTTGCCTTCGGTGACCTGGGAATTCTTGGGGAGAGCGAGTTCTACCATGATGAGTTCCTCAAATCAGTAGACGCGAGCCTTCGGCGCGATCTTCTTGGGATCGATGCCTTCGGCGATGAGCTCAGTATGAACGGGGCGGTAGTCGAGCTTGACGTCACCCGCCTCCGAGACCCAGGCGAGCGTATGCTTGCGCCAGTTCTCGTCGTCGCGACCGCCATACGGGCCGGACGTGTAGTCTTCGCGGGCATGCGAACCGCGGCTCTCCTTACGGGCCTCGGCGCCATAGACAGTGGTGATCGCATTGGCCATCAGGTTGTGCAGTTCGAGCGTCTCGACCAGGTCGGAATTCCAGATCATCGAGCGGTCGGTGACCTTGATATCCGGCAGTTCCTTCCAGATGGCCGAAAGGCGACGGCAGCCGCTCTCGAGCGATTCCTGGGTACGGAACACGGCGGCGTCGTCCTGCATGGCGCGCTGCATCTTGTCGCGCAGGACGGCGGTCGGGGTCTGACCCGAAGCGTGACGCGTCTTGTCGAAGCGGTCCATGATCTTGTCGCAGGCGGCGACATTCAGATGCGGGATCGGCTCGGCCTTGTTGATGACCTCGGCAGCCCGGATCGCGGCGGCGCGACCGAAGACCACGAGGTCGATCAGCGAGTTGGAGCCGAGACGGTTGGCACCGTGAACCGATGCGCACCCGGCTTCACCGACGGCCATCAGGCCGGGGATGATCCGCTCCGGATTGTTTGAGTCGGCGTTCAGCACTTCGCCCCAATAATTGGTCGGAATGCCGCCCATGTTGTAGTGAACGGTCGGCAGGACCGGGATCGGTTCGCGGGTCACGTCGACACCGGCAAAGATCTTCGCCGATTCCGAGATGCCCGGCAGGCGCTCGTGCAGAACGGCGGGATCGAGGTGATCCAGATGCAGGAAGATGTGGTCCTTGTTCTTGCCGACGCCGCGGCCTTCCCGGATTTCCATCGTCATGCAGCGCGAAACGACGTCACGCGAGGCGAGGTCCTTGGCCGACGGAGCATAGCGCTCCATGAAGCGCTCGCCTTCGGAATTGACGAGATAACCGCCTTCGCCGCGTGCGCCTTCAGTGATCAGACAGCCGGCACCGTAGATGCCGGTCGGATGGAACTGGACGAATTCCATGTCCTGCAGCGGAAGGCCCGCACGCGCGATCATGCCGCCGCCGTCGCCGGTGCAGGTGTGAGCCGATGTGGCGGAGAAATAGGCGCGGCCATAACCGCCGGTCGCCAGCACGACCATCTTCGCAGAGAAGCGATGGATGGTGCCGTCGTCGAGGTTCCAGGCAACCACGCCGGTGCAGCGGCTGCCATCCTCGGACATGATGAGGTCGAGCGCGAAACAACGTCGCGCGATGCCAGATCCTTGGCCGAAGGAGCATAGCGCTCCATGAAGCGCTCGCCTTCGGAGTTGGTCAGATAACCACCCTCGCCACGCGCGCCTTCGGTGATCAGCACGCCCGCGCCATAAATGCCGGTCGGGTGGAACTGCACGAACTCCATGTCCTGCAACGGCAGGCCAGCGCGCAGCACCATGCCGCCGCCGTCACCCGTGCAGGTGTGAGCCGAAGTGGCCGTGAAATA
>JAIXSF010000026.1 GCA_027484835.1 Rhizobiaceae bacterium
ATGAGCTACCGTCGCACGATGGCCGAACTGGGCAACCTTTCCAGCCAGACCCTGAACGACATCGGCATCACCCGCTACGAAATCCGCAACATCGCTTCGCGCTCCTTCCGTTAATCGGATCTTGCGCAAGCAGCCTGTCAGACGGCACCGCTTGGTGCCGTTTTTGATTCCGGCGTCAAGAATGTGATCGACAGCGCTTCCTCAAGCTATTGCAGCCAATGGACCTCGCGCGCCGAGCCGTGATATGGAGCCGCCCATGACAAACAGCTCCTTCTCCCCAGTTCACATCATCGGCGGTGGCCTTGCCGGCTCGGAGGCCGCCTGGCAGGTCGCTCAGTCCGGCGTCCCCGTCATCCTGCACGAGATGCGCGGCGTTCGCGGCACCGACGCCCACAAGACGGACGGCCTTGCTGAACTGGTCTGCTCCAATTCCTTCCGCTCCGATGATGCCACCTCGAATGCCGTCGGCGTCATCCATGCGGAAATGCGGCTCGCCGGCTCGCTGATCATGGCCTGTGCCGACAAGCACCAGGTACCGGCCGGTGGCGCGCTCGCCGTCGATCGCGACGGGTTTTCCGACGCGGTGACCGCCGCCATCCACCAGCATCCGTTGATCACCGTCGTTCGCGAGGAAGTCACCGGTCTGCCGCCCGAGGACTGGGACCTTGCGATCATCGCGACAGGTCCCCTCACCTCGCCAGCACTGGCCGAGGCTATCCGCGAGAGGACCGGCAAGGATGCGCTGGCCTTCTTCGATGCGATTGCACCGATCGTGCATACCGACAGCATCAACATGGACATCTGCTGGTACCAGTCACGCTACGACAAGGTAGGGCCTGGCGGCACGGGCAAGGACTACATCAACTGTCCGCTCGACGAGACCCAGTACAACGCCTTCATCGACGCTCTGATCGAAGGCGATGCGGTGGGCTTCAAGGAATGGGAAGGCACGCCCTATTTCGATGGCTGCCTGCCGATCGAGGTCATGGCCGAACGCGGCCGCGAGACGCTGCGCCACGGCCCGATGAAGCCGATGGGCCTCACCAATGCCCACAACCCGACCGTCAAGCCCTATGCGGTCGTACAGCTGCGCCAGGACAATGCACTCGGCACGCTCTACAACATGGTCGGTTTCCAGACGAAGCTGCGCTATGGCGCGCAGGCGGAAATCTTCCGGATGATCCCGGGCCTCGAGAATGCCGAATTCGCCCGTCTCGGCGGCCTGCACCGCAACACCTACATCCACTCACCGACCCTGCTCGATCAGAGCCTGCAGCTGAAGGCCCGTCCGGGCCTGCGCTTTGCCGGCCAGATCACGGGCTGCGAAGGTTATGTGGAAAGCGCCTCGATCGGGTTGCTCGCCGGCCGCTTTGCCGCTGCCCAGCGCAAGGGCGAGACGATCAGCGTGCCGCCGGCGACAACGGCGCTCGGCTCGCTCCTCAACCACATCACCGGCGGCCACATCGTCTCCGACGAAGAGCCGGGCAAGCGGTCCTTCCAGCCAATGAACATTAATTTCGGGCTCTTCCCGGAGCTGGAGCCGGGTTCGATCGTCAAGCCGGAGGGCATCAAGCGCTTCCGCGGCAAGGACAAGACGATCATGAAGCGGCAGCTGATCGCAGCGCGCGCGCTCGACCATTGCAAGACCTGGCTTGGCGCTGCCTGACGGCAGCGTCAGCCGGTCGTGCCGGAAACGGCATCCGGCGCCCGTTCGGCAGGGGCCACGTAATTGCCGAGCAACCAGAGCGATACTTCCGCTGCAATCGCGGGACTTACAAAGGTAAATTCACCATTGTGAGAGGGTGCGTTCAGGAACTCGACCGCAAAGCCCTTTCCGGTCGGCAGCTCACGGACGCGCACCGTTCCGGGCTCGATCAAATGGCAGGCAAAGTGATTGCGCAGACTGCGCATCACGCCCGCCTTGTTGTCGTGCAGGCGAACGAAGACGGCTTTGCCGTCAGCAGTGGCATGCAGGCTCCGGATTGCCTCTTGCGGGAACGCGCGTCCGAACTCCAGGATCGCGAGACCCGCGTCCTGAAAGCCCTCCTCCTCCTGGCGCACCATGCGCGAGGAGAAATAGGCAAGCGCCAGGATGAGCGCAAAGACGATACCCCAGGTTACCATGGTCGCTCTTGTCTCCTATCCCGTCCACGCTATCGCAAAGGCTGCTAACAGGCGAGCCTTGCGTGAGCGTGACCATGGGGCCCGCGACTGTCCGGAAGCAACGCCAGGCTCAAAGTCGCCCGGTGACGAGCAACCGCATCATCGCAAGCTGACGTCGCCATTGTGGCGGGCGAATATCGACCGTCAGGCAATCCACACCGACCTTCGCGGCCCGCTTCAACACCGGCTCGGCCAGCGTGACCGGCAGGAATGCCGGCACCAAACTTTTCGGCAAACGGCCGGCGGCGCGCGCCTTGCGCAGGTGGTCCAAGCCAAACCCGGCAAAGGCCTGGATGGCAGCACTTAGCCGCCCGTCGCTGGGGTCGGCCAGGAAGGCTTCCCGGTCGAGACCGACCGAGGAAAGGATCTGGGTCGGCAGATAGACTTGGCCCCGCGCACGATGAACGGGCATCAGGAGGATTGCACCGGCCACAGCCTGGGCGACGCCTGCATGGCCGACAATCTCGGCGGCACCTTCAGCGGCCTTGGCGTCGAGGACCAGCGCGGCGAGCTGGATGAGCGCTGCTGCCGTCTCGCCCGCATATCCTTCGAACATGACCGTGGTTTCCATCGGATCGTCGTAAAGGTCGAAGATGCGTGCGTCAGCCATCGAAACCAGCGGAGCAACCGGCAGGCGCCAAGTCTGTACGGCGCTCAGGAGCTCTGCGGCCACCGGGTTTGCTGCGGTCTCGCCATGGGCCGAACCCTCGAGCAGGTCACGCCAGTATTGCAGGCGCACCTCGCCGGGCAAGGGCTCGCGCACCAAGTCGCGAATACGGGCGAGCTCGGCATTGTAGGCGTAGAGCGCGGTGATGGCCGGGCGCCGATCGGCCGGCGTCAGCAGACTTGCGAGATAGCGGTCGTGGTCCGTCTCTTGCAGGGCCCGCAGGCAAAGCGCCTCATTGGCCGACGGGGTCTCGCTCACGATGCACCTTTCGAGGATGATATCAAACCGCGATCAAGGCGGCTGCGACCGGTCGTTGCTCGGCCAGCATGATGTTATACGTGCGGATCGCCGCACCGGTTCCCATGGGGTCCGTCGCGATGCCCTTCGCCTTCAACGCCGCCCGGAGATCCGGATCGACGAGACGCAGCTGGCGCCCTGTGCCGAGAAGCAGGAATTCGATCCCGCTTTCGGCAAAGACGCGGGAGAGCGAAGCCTGGGTGATCGGCTCTTCCTCCGTCTGCTCCCAGCCATAGACACCGGAGGGAAGAAGCAGCAGAGAGCCGCGATGCGACATGTCGGCGAAGCGAAAGCCGCCATTGCCATAGCTGTCGATGCCGGGACGACCCGGAAAATGGGCATCACGGATGGTGATGCCCTTGTCTCCGAAGCCAAACACCATCGGCTCAGGCCCCAGCCTTGGCCGGCACCTTCTCGCCCTCGGCGTCGTCCTTCTGGAAGTTCTCCGGACGCAGCTTGAAGGCGATCAGGACCGGACCGGCAATGTAGATCGACGAGAATGTGCCGATCAGAACGCCCGCCAGCATGGCGAAGGTGAAGGACGAGATGACTTCTCCGCCGAACAGATAGAGCGCGCCCAGCGCCAGGATCGTACTGCCGGCGGTCAGAACCGTACGCGACAGCGTCTGGTTGATCGATTCGTCGATCAGCACCTCGAGCGGCATCTTCTTGTAGCGCCTGAGGTTTTCGCGCATGCGGTCATAGACGACGACGGTATCGTTCAGCGAGTAGCCGATAATCGTCAGGATCGCCGCGATACTTGTCAGATTGAATTCGATCCCGGTCAGGACGAACAGGCCCAGCGTGAAGATCACGTCATGCAGCGTTGCGATGATCGCACCCAACGCAAACTGCCATTCGAAGCGGAACCAGATGTAGATGAGAATACCGACCAGAGCGACAGCCACGCCGAGCGTCGCCGTGAAGGTCAGATCGTTGGAAACAGACGGACCGACGACTTCGACACGACGGAAGTCATATTCCGCCTCGAGTTCACCGCGCACCTTCGTGAGCGCCGATTGCTCGGCATTCTCGCCGCCTTCCTGCGCCTGCAGACGGATCAAGGCGCTCGATTCATCGCCAAAGCCCTGGGCCTGCACTTCGCCGAGGTTCAGCTGACTGAGGCGTTCGCGAATATCGGAGAGGTCGGCCGTGCCATCGCGGGCCTGGACTTCGATGATCGAGCCACCCTTGAAGTCGATGCCGAGATTCATGCCGACCGTGACGAAGCCGATCACCGAAGCGATGGAGATCAAGGCAGCAGCCGCGAAGTTGAATTTGCGCGCCGCCATGAAGCGGATGTTGCGGTTGTCGAAGAAACCGGTGCGCACGCTCTTCGGCATGTGCTTCGGACGCTTCCAGCGGTACCAGAAGGCCATCAGCCAGAAGGTGAGCGTGAAGGCGGTAAAGACGGTCGTGACGATACCGATCGACAGCGTGACGGCAAAGCCACGCACCGGGCCCGACCCGAGGAAGAAGAGGACCACGGCCGCGATCAAGGTCGTCAGGTTGGCATCAACGATGGTGGCAAACGCCTTCTTGAAGCCGACGTCGATGGACTGGATCAGCGGTCGCCCATTGCGCGCCTCTTCCCGGATACGCTCGTAGATCAGCACGTTCGAGTCGACCGCCATGCCCATGGTGAGCACGATACCGGCAATGCCCGGCAGGGTCAGGGTCGAACCGATCAGCGAGAGTGCCGCAAGGATCAGAGCGATGTTGGCGGCGAGCGCAATGTTCGCCATGACACCGAAGGTGCCGTAGAAGGCGAGCATGAAGACGACGACGGCGATGCCGCCGATGATGCTGGCGGTGACACCGGCACTGATGGAATCCTGTCCGAGGCCCGGGCCCACGGTACGTTCTTCGACCACGGTCAATGTGGCCGGCAGAGCACCCGCACGCAGCAGGACCGCCAGATCGTTTGCACCCTCAACCGAGAAATTGCCGGAAATCTGCCCGGAGCCGCCGATGATCGGCTCTCGGATCACCGGTGCGGAGATGACCTGCTGGTCCAGCACGATGGCAAACGGCTTGCCGACATTTTCCTGTGTCGCCTGCGCAAAGCGCTGGGCGCCGCGGCTGTCGAACCGGAAGCTGACAACAGGTTCATTGGTGCGCTGGTCGAAGGAGGCCTGCGCATCGACGAGATTTTCACCCGAAATCAGCGCGCGCCGCTCGATCAGGTAGGGCACTGCCGGATCGTCGTTCGAGTAGAGAACTTCCGACTGCGCCGGGGGACGCGTATTGATCGCCTCCGTCACCGGCATGGTCGTGTCCACCATGTGGAAGGACAGCTTGGCGGTCTGGTTGAGAAGCGCCTTCAGACGCTGCGGGTCGGTCAGGCCTGGGACCTGGACGATGATGCGGTCGTCACCCTGACGCTGAATCAAAGGTTCCGTCGTGCCGAGTTCGTCGACACGGCGACGGACCACTTCCATGGACTGTGTCAGCGCGGAGGAGACGCGGTAGTCGATGCCCGCATCGGTCAGCGTCAAGCGCAACAGACCTTCTTCGGCCTGTTCGACGGCGACTTCCGTCACCGTCCCGCCCGTCAGGCCACCGACGCTGACCGGATCGGTCAGCGTGCGCAGCGCTTCGATCGCTGCCGGCACCTTGTCGAGATCGGTGATGCGGACCTGGATCTGCTGACCGACGCCAGACAGACCCGTGTAGCGGACACCGGCTTCACGCAGCTGCGTGCGCACATCGCCGACGATCGTCTCAAGACGCTCCTTGACGATGTCCTGGCGCTCGAGCTTCAGCATGATGTGCGACCCACCCTGAAGGTCGAGACCCAGGGTGATCTTTTTCGTCGGGAACCACGAGGGGAATACTTCCAGTTCCTCGTCCGTGAAAGCATTGGGCAACGCGACAAGCACGCCGAGCGCAACGGTCAACCAGATGAACAATGTCTTCCAGCGGGAAATGTAAAGCATGGAACTCTCGAATTAGGGCATCGGAAAATGGCGAAGGCCGGCACGAGGCCGGCCCAGCGGGATCAGGCTGCGGTTTCTGTCTTGACCGGCTCGCCCTTGACGCGGACTTCCGCCACATACTGGCGCAGCGCGCGAACCTTGACGCCTTCGGCGATTTCGACTTCGAGTTCCTTGTCGTCGATCACCTTGGTTACCTTGGCAACGATGCCGCCGCCCATGATCACCTGGTCGCCGCGACGGATGGAAGACAGGGTCTCTTCACGCTTCTTCATCTGCTGGCGCTGCGGGCGGATCAGGAAGAAGTACCAGACCACCATCAGCGGTGCGAAGAGCAGCAGCATTTCCAGTCCGGATCCCATCGCGCTCGGGGCGGCAGCTGCGTCCTGGGCAAAGGCCTCGGTGATAAACATGAAAGACTCCCTATTGAAGCGTATTGGAAGAGCCGCGCGGCCCCCTCGTCAGGTCGCCGGAATATAGTGAGAGAGCCTGTGAATGCAACAGAAACAGCAGAGTGCCGTACCATTTTCCAGCCTCCGAGACTTTATGCCTGCAATTCTGCGTGATACCGCCCGACAACAGGCTTGCGAGCGACAGAAGACGACAAGGAGATCCGACGATGGCCGATGAAAGCATGGCTGCACTTCTCGCCGAGGTGAAACGTCTTGCCGACGCGGTCGAGCGGCTGGCGGGGCCGGCACCTGCCGTCAACGACTGGCAGGCCGCCGACTGTTTCGTCTGGGTGCCTGCGCGCCTTCACCTGCAGCCGGTCAAGCGCCCCAACCGTGTGGAACTCAGCCTGATCAGGGGCGTCGATCATGTGCGCGACATCCTGCATGAAAACACGCTGCGCTTTGCGGAGGGTTTTCCGGCCAACAATGTCCTGCTTTGGGGTGCCCGCGGCATGGGCAAGTCTTCCCTGGTCAAGGCGGTCCATGCCGATGTCATCAAGACCAATGGAATTCCGCTGAAGCTGGTCGAAGTCCACCGAGAGGATATCTCGACGCTCCCTGCCCTTCTCGACATCGTCAAGGATGCACCCGAGCGGATCGTCATCTTCTGCGATGACCTGTCCTTCGATCACGACGACACGGCCTACAAGTCGCTGAAGGCAGCGCTGGACGGTGGCGTCGAAGGCCGCCCGGACAACGTCCTGTTCTACGCAACCTCGAACCGTCGCCATCTTCTGCCGCGCCACATGATGGAGAACGAGCAGTCGACGGCGATCAATCCCTCCGAAGCGGTGGAGGAAAAGGTCTCGCTGTCGGACCGCTTCGGCCTCTGGCTCGGCTTCCACAAATGCAGTCAGGATGACTATCTGACGATGATCGACGGCTATGCTGCCCATTTCGCACTGCCCCTGGCGCGCGATACCCTGCATCACGAAGCGCTGGAATGGGCAACGACGCGCGGCGGACGATCGGGCCGCGTTGCCTGGCAGTATATCCAGGATCTCGCCGGACGGCTGCGGATCTCCACCGACCGCCGCTAACCGTTCAGACATGCCCAATGAAAAAGGCCCGAAGCACGCGCTTCGGGCCTTTTCACTTACCTGGGACGCAATACTCTATTCCAGGTAGGTGATCGGGTTGACCGGAGCTGCATCCTTGCGGACTTCGAAGTGCAGCATCGGGCGCTTGACGTTGCCGGTCATGCCTGACGTGGCGATCGTCTGGCCGCGCTGGACCTTCTGGCCGCGCTGGACAGAAAGGCTGTCCGCATGGCCGTAGACCGTGACCTTGCCGTCGTCGTGGCGGACGAGGACGGTGTTGCCGAGTTCCTTCAGGCCGTTGCCGGCATAGATGACCACACCGTTTTCGGCTGCCTTGATCGGCGTGCCCTGCGGCACCGAGATCGCAATACCGTCGCTGCGCTTGCCGTCGATGTTGGCACCGAAATCGGCGATGATGGCGCCGCGTGCCGGCCAGCGATACTTGCCGATGCCTGTCATTTCCGGAGCCGCCGTTTCCGGCTTGGCCGAGGCGACTTCCGTCACCGACTTGTTTCCGGCGGGTGCGGTGTATTCGGCGGGCTGACCGTTGGCAGGCACGGATGCGGTCTTGACCGGGTCGGCAGCAGGAGCTGCGGCCACCTGGGCCGGGGCGGCAACCTTGGCACCCTTGACCGGGACGACAAGCGCCTGGCCGATCCGGATGTTGCCGGTCGCGAGGCCATTGGCCTTCTTCAGGTCGTCGACCGAGACACCGTTGGCCTTGGCAATGCGGGCGAGCGAATCGCCCGGCTTGACGATGTAGGAACCAGCGCCCTCGCCAGCTCCGGCATCGGTCTTGCCGGTTGCGGCCGAGGCCGAGACCTGCTGCTTCTCGCGGGAGTTCGGAGCGCCTGGCAGTACGGCGACGTTCTGCTGCTGCTCGCCCGGGAGGACGGGCTTGCGGCCGTCGGTCGGCAGACCGGAGGCGTCCGCTGCGGCACGGGCGGCATTCGGGCCGCCGAAGGTCGGAATGATCACCAGCTGGCCGGTCGCCGCATCCGTCGGATGGGTCAGACCGTTGGCCTTCAGGATTTCCTTCTGTGGCACGCCGTAACGGTCGGACAGCGTCGCAATGGTTTCACCCGGGCGCAATGTCACTCGGGCCGCACCTGCGGTCGACCATCCACCCTGCTTTGGCGTGGAGCCAGTGGTCGTCGGCTCGGCCAGAACCTGGGAACCGGCAGCCGATGCCACCTGGTTGCCTTGTTGCGGCGCTGCCGGGAAAGGCTGCGAGAGAGCCGCAGCCCGCTCGGAATTGTTGCTGGAAACAGGCGCCTGAGCCATGCCCGAGGGCGCGGCAAGCTCCGTCCTCTGGACGGCCGTCGGCGTGCTGGCGGCACGGGCCGAAACCGGCTGCTCATAGGCCGGCGCGGCGGGCATCGGCTGCGCCATCGCCTGGCCCTGACCATACATCGCCCCACCGCCACCGATGTTTTCGGCAGGCACCGGGGGCTGGCCGCGCATGGCGGACTGACGGGGAATGGACGCGGTGGTCAGGCTGTCCGTGGAAAAGACGGAACTGAAGCGCGAGGCATCCGAACTACATCCGGCTGCCGTACTCGCCAGAAGGAGCACGCCGCACAGACGGGCGACCGGCAATCCAGCTTTCGGCGATACACTTTTACGCATGACTCGACCCACATATGACACAACTTGATGTGGGTTCATTAAAGCGCGTTAGTATTACCGGTCAGTTAACCCCGTGGATTCGTTGTGAACGAATTCGACGATACGCATATAATTTTACGAAGTGCGCGCAGAACGGGAGGCGGGGCGACGAGCGCAGGCGCCACGGGCTCAGAGGTGTTGCGCCACCTTCGGCTGCAAGGGCAGGAAGGGAACCTCGAAGAGATCCTCACGCTCGAAGCGACTGCCGGTTTTGGTCAGCCGAACCATGATGCAGCGTTCCTCGTCGACCATCAGCGGCGCCAGAAGCATGCCGCCGGAAACCAGTTGCTCGGCAAAGAAGCGGGGCATGGCCGGATAGGCAGCCGTCGCGAAGATGCGGTCGAATGTCCCCTCGCCCGGCAGGCCATTCAGCCCATCCATCTGGCGCAGGATCACATTGCGAATCGACAGCTGCTCCAGCCGCCGCTGCGC
Source organism: Rhizobiaceae bacterium (assembly GCA_027484835.1). Lineage (GTDB taxonomy): Bacteria > Pseudomonadota > Alphaproteobacteria > Rhizobiales > Rhizobiaceae > Allorhizobium. The sequence continues at coordinate 9,656 of JAIXSF010000026.1, forward strand.
ACTGGCAATCAGGGTCTTGTAGCGCTCGATCGAGATGACGCGTTCGGCAATCCGCCCCAGCACAGCGGTGACAAATCCGCTGCCGGTGCCGATTTCGAGAACCCGATGGCCTGGCTTCACCTGAAGCAGCGACAGCAGCCGTACCGCAAGATCGGCGCCCTCCATGAACTGTCCGCATTCGATCGGGATCGACCGGCTCGAATAGGAATTCTGGGCATATTCGGGCGGCACGAAGGCCGAACGCGGTGTCTGTTCTACAGCCGTCAGGAGGTCGAGATTGGTCACGCCTTCGGCCCGAAGGCGCAAGACCAGGGCTGCAAAACCCTCCCGCTCGACCAGTGCCGGCTTCACGCAGCATCCCCTTCGTCCAGCGCCTGGGCGACGAGGTCCTGAACGGCGTAGTCGGTCATGTCGAGCTTCAGCGGCGTGATCGATACCTTCTTTTCACGCAGCGCATGAATATCGGTGCCCGCGCGGAAATTGCCCTTGCGATCGCCGAAGTGCAGCCAGAAATACGGCAGTCCGCGTCCGTCCTGGCGCTCTTCGACCGAGAGGCCGAATTCGAGCTTGCCCTGGGAAGTCACTTCGACGCCCTGTACCTCTGATGGCTCGCAATGCGGAAAGTTCAGATTGAGGAACGTGCCAGGCGGCAGATCGACCGTCGACAGCTTCCTGAGAAGCTCCGGTGCGAGCGCCTCGGCAACATGCCAGGGGATCGGCGCACCGGCCTCGTAGCTGTAAGCCTGGCTCAAGGCAAAAGAGCGGACACCGTGGACGGTCCCTTCGATCGCACCGGCCACCGTGCCGGAATAGGTCACGTCATCGGCCATGTTGGCGCCGGCATTAACACCCGACAGGACCAGGTCCGGCTTGCGATCGAGCACCTTGCGGATCGCCATGATGACGCAATCCGTCGGCGTGCCGCGCAGCGCGAACTTCTTGTCGTCCATTTCCCGCAGGCGTAGTGGCTCCGAGAGGGTCAGAGAATGGGCAAGACCGCTCTGGTCGGTCTCGGGCGCGACGATCCAGACATCGTCGGACAGGCTGCGGGCGATCCGCTCCAGGGCGGCAAGGCCCGGAGCATGGATACCGTCGTCGTTCGTCAGCAGGATGCGCATGGCCACTCCGGTTGCGGCGTGATCAGGCCGCCTTCTCGATTTTCTTGATGCCGCCCATGTAGGGCAGAAGCACGTCCGGCACAGTGATCGAACCATCCTCGTTCAGGTAGTTCTCCATGACCGCGATCAGGCAGCGGCCGACGGCCGTGCCCGAACCGTTCAGCGTGTGTACGAAGGTCGTGCCCTTGCCGTCCTTGTTGCGATAGCGCGCATTCATGCGACGGCCCTGGAAATCGCCGCAGACAGAGCAGGACGAGATTTCGCGGTAGGTGTTCTGGCCAGGCAGCCAGACCTCGAGGTCATAGGTCTTGCGAGCGCCAAAACCCATGTCGCCGGTGCAGAGCGTCATGGTGCGGAAATGCAGGCCGAGGCGCTTCAGCACCTCTTCGGCGCAGGCCGTCATGCGCTCATGCTCGGCAGTCGAGCTTTCCGCGTCGGTGATCGACACGAGCTCGCA
>JAIXSF010000494.1 GCA_027484835.1 Rhizobiaceae bacterium
CCCACGGGCTTTCCAGGCCTTCCGTGGGCTCGGTGAAATCGGTCAGGATGGTCGGCTGGTTCTCGACATCCACGTAACTCCAGTTGGGCAGCGAAGAAGCCCAACCCGGTGAGAGAAGCAGCTCCTGCCTCTTCATCGAGACGAAATTCTCGCCGTTGATCCAGATGAGGTCGACCGATCCGCCCTCCACCTTGCCTGCGGCCTTTTCGGCGATCACCTTGGCGACAGCGCTTGCCGTATCGTCGAGTTTCACCTGCACGACGGTCACCCCGTAGCGGGCCTGCATCTCGGTGCCGACCCATTCGAGATAGGCGTTGATGTTTTCCGATCCGCCCCAGGCGTTGAAATAGACGGTCTGGCCAGAGGCTGCCTTCTCGATCGCGGTCCAGTCGGAAAGCTCGGGCCCGGCAGCGGTTGCCGGTACGCTGCCTGCGGCAGCGAGGAAGCCTGCGACGAGAAGCTGTTTCATCAAGTGCATGATCCAATACTCTCCCTGAAAGTCGACCGCCGTCAGCAAACGCTTTGCGGTGTCCTGATAGAATTACGGTTTCGAGATCCGATGGATCTCATGTGGTGCGTCCAGACCGCATCTGCCGCTGCGCCAAGGCGGCCTTGATGTCATCACTCAAGACCAGATCCTCCGACTCGCCCGCCCGGCGTGTCACCTCGGCGGTAATCCGCATCTGCTCGACGAAAGCGCGACATCCCCGACAAATGGCCAGATGCAGCTTGACATTCAGGCGCGACCAGGTGCCCAGTTCCCCATCGATCATGCGATCGGCACGGTCTGCGACTTCTCTGCATCGGAACATGGCTCAGTCCTCCTGCGCCTGAGTGAAGTGCCTGGTCATTTCAGCGCTCCTCGCTTGCGGACCTGCCGCAGGATGGTGGGGATCAGGGCAACGAAGGCCAAGGCAAAGAAGGCCAGCGTGATTTCACGCGTTACGAGATCGGAAATCTGCGCTTCCCGGCCGCTCTCCTGGGCGGCGACCAGCACACTGTCGACCCCCTGACCGAGATAGGCATAGGCAAAGGTGCCGGGCAGAATGCCGAAGAAGGTGGCGGCGACAAAACGACCAAGGCTAATGTCAAAAAGTGCAGCCGCAATATTCACGACAAAGAAGGGAAAGACCGGCGCCAGACGGATGGCGAAGAGGTAGCCGAAAGCATTTTCTCGAAAGCCATCCGCGAGCGTCTTGAGCGCGCCATCCACCCGGTGGCGAAGGAAACCACCGAAGGCCGATCGTGTCGCGAGAAACAGGATCGACGCACCGATCGTCGCGCCGACGGCCACCAGCGCCCCACCGATCATCCAGCCGAACAGGAAGCCACCGAAGATGGTGAGCACGGAGGCTGCCGGAAAGGAAAAGGCAACAGCCAGAATGTAGGCACAGAAAAAGAGCAAAGCGGACCAGAGCAGGTTGGCATCGACATAGGCCCGCAGGACCTGCCTTTGCTCGGCAAGAAAGCCGAGGCTGAGATAGTCCTGCAGCCCGAAGGCATAGCCTAGACCGAGACCGGCAAGAACCAAAAGTACCGGCGCATAGCGCAGGAGGCCCGATTTGCGGCCTTCGGCCTCGCCGTCATCGGTCGGACGTTCATCCGTATTGAGAGGGGGGATGCCGGTCATGCCGACCCTCCAAATCGCAGTGATGCCGGCTGTAAGATCAGACCGCATCGTGCGACCAAATCCCCGTGGTCACTTAGGCTTGATGGTGCCGAATGTGGCTGGACATTCATGGTGAATGTTTTGCTAATGGCGCCGGGGCGAGAACGGGAGAAGGCGTGAGGCAGGTTGAGGACGACGAGCGCGCCCTTGTGCTGCGCCTGATCCAAGGGGATCCGGTCGCTTTCGAGAGGCTCTTTCGACAGCACAATGCGGCGATGATCCGCTTTTGCACCGGCATGGTGCAGTCCAGGTCCAGTGCCGAGGAGGTCGTCCAGGATACCTGGATCGCCGTGCTGGGCCGGATCGATCTCTTCGAAGGGCGGGGATCGCTGGCCGGCTGGATCTACACCATCCTCATCAACAAGGCCCGCAGCAGGGCGCGGCGCGAGGGCCGGACCGTCCTCTTCGACGACCAGGGCGACGGCGACGGGCTGGCCGATGCCTTCAACGGGCGCGGTCACTGGCGCAACCTCCCCGAGCTCTGGGAAGACCTGACCCCCGAGCGCCATATCGAAGGCCGGAGTGTCCTCCAGCATGTCGAAGCGATCATCGAAACCCTGCCCTCGACGCAACGCGCCGTTCTGATCCTTCGTGGCCAGCAGGAGCTTGAGCCCGGCGAGGTCTGTGCGCTGCTTGGCATTTCCGAAGGCAATCTGCGGGTGCTGCTGCACAGAGCGCGGCTCGCCGTGCGAAATGCGCTCGATCGGCTCAACGCCGGCCTCTGAGACACGAAGGGCGCGGCTCATCGGCCCTCTCCTGAAAACGCGACCCAGCCCTGGCGCCAGCGGATGACCGTCGTCAGAGCACAGAGTGCCGCAAAGCCATAGGCGATTACGGCGAAGCTTCCGGGAAACAGACACATGGCGATGAACACGGCGATCGTCTCGAAGCCCTCGGCCAGCCCCCCGGCATAGTAGATCCCCTTGGTGGGAAACTCGGGCGCCTTGCGACCGAGTTTCGCGGCGACCGCGGAGAATGCCAGGAAGGAGGATCCGGTGCCGACGAAGGAGACTATCAGGACGGCTGCCGGCAGAGCGTGAACTTCGGGCGCCTGAACGGCAAATCCAAGCGGGATCAAGGCGTAGAAGACCATATCGAGGGCGATGTCGAGATAGGCACCACGATCCGTCGGTCCCTGGATGCGGGCAACCGCGCCATCCAGGCCGTCCAGTCCCCGGTTCGCGAGGATCAGGAAAAGTGCCAAGAGCCAGTATCCGAGACACAGTGCGGCGAAGGCGCCGACCCCTGCCCCAAAGCCGACAAGACTGATCTGATCGGCACGCAGGCCACGGCGCGCGAGCCATTCGGCCAAGGGCTGCAGCGCCGCTTTCTGCAAGGGCAAGATCTTCGCGTCGATCATCCGCGCCTCCAGGTCTGGAACCGTTCGAGCAGGGAAAGCAGGAAGCCGTTGAGGTGATTGCGACGCCACTGGCCCGCAACCATCTTGTTGGCCTCGGCGAGTGTCGGATAGATGTGGATGGTGCCGAGGATCTTGCCCAGGCCGTGGCCATGCTTCATCGCAAAGACGAATTCTGCGATCAGGTCGCCGGCGTGATCCCCGACGATCGTGGCACCCAGGATCTTGTCCTTGCCCGGCACCGTCAGCACCTTCACGAAGCCTCTGGCAGAACCGTCGGCAATGGCGCGATCAAGGTCGTCGATGCCAAATCGCGTCACTTCGTGCGGGATCTTCTTCTCCCTCGCTTCCGTCTCCGAGAGACCGACACGCGCCACCTCGGGATCGGTGAAGGTCGCCCAGGGGATGACGCTGTAGTCGGCCTTGAAACGCTTGAGGTCACCGAAGAGCGCGTTGATCGCCGCGAACCACGCCTGATGACCGGCGACATGGGTAAACTGGTAGGGGCCGGCCACATCGCCGGCTGCCAGAATGTTCGGATGCAGCGTCTGCAGGTATTCGTTGGTCTCGACGACGCGGTCCACCTTGATGCCGAGTTCCTCAAGTCCGAAGCCTTTCAGCCGTGGTGCCCGCCCGACTGCCACGATGATCTCGTCAAAACCGATGCGACGCCGGGCGCCGGCGTGCTCGACCTCGATCCATTTTTCGCCGGCCTCGATACCGCAGGCGACTGCCTTGTGCGTCGTCAGGATGTCGACGCCATCCCGCTTCAAGGAGGCTTCGACCATGAGGGCGGCGTCCTCGTCCTCGCGCATCATCAGGCGTGGCGCCTGTTCGATCTGGATCACCTCAGATCCGAGACGGGCAAAGCTCTGAGCGAGTTCGCAGCCGATCGGTCCGCCGCCGAGCACCACCAAGCGGCGCGGAACCGAAGGCCTGTCACGCAGCCGTTCCCACATGGTGTCTGAGGTGAGAAAGCCGACCTCGCCCAAGCCTGGGATAGGGGGCACGAAGGGCTGCGCGCCGGTAGCAATCACAATAGCGCGTGTCGTCAGGCGCTGCGTGCCGCCGCCGTTCAGCGCGACCTCCACTGTCCAGGGATCGATCAGCCTGGCGTAACCCTGGAGAACCTCCACCCCAAGGCCTGTGTAGCGCTCGACACTGTCATGCGGCTCGATCTCGGCAATGACCCGGTGTATGCGCTCCATTACCGCGGAAAAGGGGACCTTCGGCTCAACCGGTTCCAGACCAAAATGGTCGGCATGCCGCATCTGATGCGCCACCTTGGCGCTCTTGAGCAGGGCCTTCGACGGGACGCAGCCAAAATTAAGACAGTCGCCGCCCATCTTGTTGGCCTCGACCAGCGTTACCTTCGCCTTTGCTGCCGCCGCGATATAGGCGGACACGAGCCCTGCCGATCCCGCGCCGATGACCACCAGATTGCGATCGAAGCGTTTGGGCCGTGTCCAACCCGAAGGCGACTGCTTGGTCCGATCTGTCTGATCCATGTTCCCGTCCGGTGGTGTACGCCTCGAAGGTAAAGACAAGTGAAGCCGGCATTTGTTACAGCGACGTGCAGATTTTTTATCCGCGCTCCTCATGTCTTAAATTTGCGATCGCACACTACGCAACGGCTGTGGCGCGCACAAACCGACCTGCCCCGAAATTGCGTTTCGGCAGCGATAAGCCCCTGAAAACGCGAATCGTTAGATCCGACAGTTCAAATTCAGAAGAATCTTAAGGAACACGTGCTGAATTAGGGGCATACGTGGGAGCAGAGAATGCGCAGAATTGCCGCCATCTTTTTCAGTCTTGTTTTGATCATCGTTCCGGGCGCCGCTTCGGCGGCTGCCGAGGAATGGCTCGCTGCCAAAGCGACAGCGCAGGTCCGCTACACGGTCGACAAGAAAACCTGGCTGCCGCTCCGCAACGGGATGACGGTGCCTAACCAGGCATGGATTTCGACCGGCCCCCGGGGCCGCCTGCAGCTGGTTCGCGGCAAGGAAAGCATTTCGTTTCAGCCGAACACGCTCGCTGCGATCTTTACACGTGGCGGAGACCGCAACCGGAAGACCGAAGTCGTCCAGCAGGTCGGCGAAATCAGCCTCGAAATCGAAAAGCGCGACCAACCGCACACCACGGTGCAGACGCCGTTCCTCGCGGCGGTGGTCAAGGGCACGCGCTTTACCGTTGAGGTCAGCAAGACGGAGGCGTCTGTCGGCGTCGATCGCGGTGTTGTGCAGGTCACCAGCTTCCGCAGTGGCGAACGCAGCGATCTCACAGCGGGCCAGGGCGCGCGGGTGGACCAAAGCGGCATGACAGTTGCCGGCCTGAGCGGGAGCCCCGAGATCACGCGCGTCGCACCGTCGACTGCACCGGTTCCGGCAGTCGGAGCCACCACCACGAGTGACGATGGTGCTGCAGCGACCAATACAGGCGCTTCATCTCAGAATACAAACAAGGCGTCTGACAGCAGAGATCGGTCCTCTGACGGCAACGGCAACGGCAATGGTCGTGGCAGGGACAGTGGCGATGACGGAGACAGCGACTCGTCCGGTGGCAACGGGAATGCTGGCGGCAATGGCAAGTCCGAGGGCAAAGACAAGAACAAGGGCGGCGGCAACGGCAAAGGCCAGGCAAAAGGTCACGACAAGGGAGATGACGACGAGGACGACTCCGATGACTAGGGTATGGCGCCATTCGCTTGATTACCCATCGGTAGCCCGATGACGGGCAAATCCTTTTCAGGACGCGTCATATTCTCGAAATTGGCGCCCATCCGGCTGGTCATGATTGCGGGGATCATGGCGCTGCCCTTCCTCCTGCCATCGGTCTCGTTGGTCCAGCATCTGGACAATGAGCTAATCGAATTTCGAGCGGCTGGTGCGCCCCGCGCTGCGAGCGGTGACTTTGTTTTCGCCGCGATCGACAAGAAGAGCCTGATCGAAGTCGGAACCTGGCCCTGGCCGCGTGACGTGCATGCCGAGGTGGTCGACAAGCTCAGTGCATCCGGTGCTCGCGATATCTTTCTCGATATCGACTTCAGCACGCCCTCGCGTCCGGAAAGCGATGCGCGGCTTGCCAAGGCGCTGGAGGATGCCGGTGGCGGGGTCATCCTCCCCATGTTCCGGCAACAGGTCAGTGCGCAATCGACCGATCTGCTGGCGCTGACGTCGCCGATACCGCTGTTTGCCGACCGAGCCTGGACCGCCCTGGTTGACGTGTCGCTCGACAGCGATGGTCTGATGCGGTCATTCCCGCTGACCGAAGTCATCAATGGCGTACCGACGCAATCCGCGCCTGCCGTTCTGGCGGGCTACAGCGATGCACGCGTCAATCGCCTCGAAATCGACTTTTCCATCCGTCCGGAGACCGTTCCGACCTATTCCGTGGCCGATATTCTTTCGGGCGCCGTGTCTCCGGATGTCTTCAGGGACAAGTCCGTGGTCGTCGGTGCCTATGCCACAGAACTGAAGGATCTTTTCGCCGTCCCGGTCTATGGGATCCTCAGCGGACCCATGCTGCATGTCCTGGCAACGGAGACACTTGCTCAGGATCGGCTGTTGCAACCGCTGCATGGAGAGCCGATCGCGGTGCTTCTGGCAGCCCTGATCATCGCCTATACGCTCTCCCTGCACCGTGTTTCGCTTGCCGTTCCGATCGCGGCGTCCGTCGCTCTTTTCACAATTGGCGAGGCCGCGGCCTTCCTGCTTTATCAGGAGCAGGCGATCGTCTTGCGCACGGCGACGCTCTGGATGATGCTTGCCTTCGGCCTGCTGATGCTGATGACGGAGAAGATTGGCCTCAGCGGCTGGCTGGCGGAGCTGGCGATCACGGAAAACCGCGACATTCGCCGTGTCCTCAGACAGGTGATCAACGACAGTGTGGATCCGGTGATCGTGCTCGATCAGAAGCTCACTGTTCTCGATGCCAGCCAGACCACCTCCGACATGCTGGGATGGCAGGAACCGCTCCAGCGTGGCTTAAGCCTTGCCGGATTTGCACCGCCTGCTCTGATTGACGCCGTGCTTACACTGGAGACGCAGCATCTGGCGTCCCCGCAGAAGGTCCACAGCGATAAAATTGCACTGGATCTGCCCGGGCCGACAGCCTGCAGGAATCTGGAGGCGGTCATCACCATGTCTCCGTTCGAGAGCCGGGGCGGACAGGGGCTCTCTTCCGTTGGCAGCCATGTGGTCTGCATCACGCTCCGGGATGTCACGGCGCGCCATCTCTACGAAACCAAGCTCAAGGACATGGCGCGTGTGGACGACCTGACCGGTCTGCTCACACGACGTGGCCTGATCGAGGCCATGGGTGCCGCCGATCAGAACTTCACTGTATTCGTGATCGATCTGCACCGGTTCGGCCATCTCAACCAGACACTCGGCCGGGAAAAGGGCGATGGCGTTCTCGCAGCCGTTGCCGCACGGTTGCGCCGCCATGCAGGGGCGAGCGGACTGACCGCGCGACTGGCCGGCGATATCCTTTGCCTTGCCACACCCGGCACGGAAACCGAGGATGGTGTGGCGGACAGTGCAGAGGGGGTGCTTGCGCTGTTCGACACGCCCTTCGGTGTCGATGGCATCAAGATCCACCTCAATGCCCGTCTGGGGGTCTGCAGTGGCGCCCACAATCTCGAAGAACCCGGCAAGTGTGTCGAGGCAGCGGAACTGGCGTTGATCGAAGCCAAGCGGGTGGGCGGAAGCGGCTGGCGAGCCTATGATCCGGCGTCAGCATTGCGCCGCGCCCGTTCGCGTCTCCTGGAAACCGAGCTGCGTACCGCACTTGAGCAAGGGCAATTCTTCCTCGTCTATCAGCCGCAGGTCGAACTCACCTCCGGTCGCCTTGTGGGTGCCGAAGCCCTGTTGCGCTGGCAACATCCGACGCTTGGAATGATTTCACCCGCCGAGTTCATCAGTATTTCCGAAGCGAACGGCTTTATCTGTGACCTTGGCCAGTTCATGTTCACCCAAGCGTGCAAGGCTGCCACCACATGGCCTTCCCACGTGAGCGTTGCGGTCAACATCTCGCCGGTGCAGTTCATGCGCGGCGACCTGCTTTTGGATATTCGTGGCGCGCTTGCCCTGAGCGGCCTTGCACCGCACCGGCTGCATGTCGAGATCACCGAGTCGATCTTTATCGAGCGATCCGAGGATCTCTTCTCGACCCTGGATGCGCTGCGCGCGCTGGGCGTCACCATTGCACTCGACGACTTCGGTACGGGTTACTCGTCGCTTGGCTATATCTCGGCCCTGCCGCTCGACAAGCTGAAGATCGACCAGTCCTTCATTCGCGACATGACCACCGATCCGGCGGCTCAGACGATCGTCCAGGCCGTCACGACGCTCGCGCACGGGCTCGGTCTCAAGGTTGTCTGCGAAGGGGTGGAGAACGCCCTGCAATGCGAGATGCTCGGCGCGATGCGCTGCGAAGAGGGCCAGGGATATTTCTTCGGTCGCCCGCAAACGGCAGGCGAGATCCAGACGCTTTCGACGGCCCATTCGCTGCTGGCAGGCAGCGAGGCGGTGCGTGTCAGCGGGCTGGCGCAGGCCGGGTGAGAACGAAGGCTGCGCATGCGACGAGGATGATGCCGATCAGCAGCTTCAACCAGAGCTGCGGCGGTCCGAAGAAGATCACGATGCCATAGCTCAATGCCATCAGAGACACCGAGGCGATCTTCGCCTTTCGGGAGATGGCGCCCTCGCGCCGCCAGTCGATCAGAGGCTGGCCGAAGCGGGGATGATCGAGCAGCCACTGCTCGAAACGCGGCGAGGAGCGCGCAAAGAGGGCTGCTGCCAGGATCATGAAGGGCGTTGTCGGGAGCACCGGCAGGAATACGCCGACGAGGCCGATCCCCACCATCAGCCAGGCGCAGCCAAGAATGAGCAGGCGCATCGCATTTCCTTCGCTGGCTGCCGTCCCCGTGCGGGGAAGTATCGCATGATTCGCGGGCGGCCAAGGATTTTGAGGATTGCGGCAAATGCGGCGATTTTTCGTTTGCGCCGCAACAGGCTGAAATGCATCCTTGCCCGCGTAATCCCACCTGCAGGAATTCAACTCCCATGTCCAAGGTCACCCTCGTGCTCGGCGCCGGCATCATCGGCGTTTCCACAGCTATCCATCTCGCCCGTCGTGGGCGTTCGGTGGTGCTGGTGGACCGCCGGGGAGCTGGCGAGGAAACCTCCTTCGGCAATGCGGGCCTGATCCAGCGCGAAGGCGTTGTGCCCTACGGCTTCCCGCAGGATCTGAGCATGCTGATCCGCTACGGCTTCAACAACCGGATCGATGCGCACTACCATGCGAGCGCCATTATGAAGCTCGTGCCTTTCCTGTCACGCTACTGGTGGCATTCCAACAAGAGCCGACACCAGGTGATCGCGCGCGCCTATGCGCCGCTGATCGAGAATTCGATCACAGAGCACCAGGACCTGATCCAGGCAGCCGGCGCCGACCATCTGATCCGCAAGGACGGCTGGATGGAAATCTTCCGCACCACAGGAAAACGCGACTCGGAGCTCGCCGAAGCCGAGCGTCTCGCCCGCGAGTACGGCGTCAGCTACCGGGCCCTGAGCCGACAAGAGCTGGCCCAGGAAGAGCCGCATATCCGGGGCGATTTCGTCGGCGGCTTGAAGTGGAACGATCCGTGGTCGGTGACCAATCCGCATGGCCTGACCCAGGCCTATCTCACATATTTCCAGTCGCTTGGCGGGCGCTTCGTCAAAGGCGATGCGATGTCGCTGGAGACCGGCGCCTCGGGCAAGGGCTGGCGCTTGAAGACCGACGACGGTGTGGTCGAGGGTGACGAGGTGGTTCTGGCGCTCGGTCCCTGGTCGGAGGAGATCACAAGAAAGTTCGGCTATCGCTTCCTGCTCGGCGTCAAGCGCGGCTATCACATGCATTACGCGCCTGCCGGCAATGCGGTCCTCAACAACTGGACCATGGATGCCGAGCGCGGCTACTTCCTGGCCCCGATGGAAAAGGGCATTCGCCTGACGACGGGCGCGGAATTTGCCAATCGCGATGCGCCGAAATCGCCGGTGCAGCTGGCGCGCGCCGAGAAGGTGGCACGCGAGATCTTCCCGCTTGCCGATCGGCTCGATGCCGAACCCTGGATGGGTGCCCGTCCCTGCACACCCGACATGATGCCGGTCATCGGCAAGGCACCGCGCCACGAGGGCATGTGGTTCGCCTTCGGTCACGCGCATCACGGCCTAACGCTTGGTCCGGTCACGGGCCGTCTGATCGCCGAAATGATGGATGGCGAAAAGCCCTTCCTCGACACCAAGGCCTGGGCTCCCGAACGTTTTCGTCCCTGATTACAAGAACTTCGCTAGCCCCCGCCTCAGGGGGCTAGCCTTTCCTGCGCCAAGGTGCTACTCAATCTTTCGAAATTTGATCAAATTGTTTTCCAACGGAAACAGACCGGATCAACAGACGTGCGGCAAGCACGCGGCCGGTCAAGGGGATCAGGAAGAGACGGACAGTGGCATGCGCCGGTGTTTGATCCATAACGCGAAAAGCGTCTATCGTTAGCGGACCAGCAGCCGCTCGCGCCCCTTTGCGCGTTTCAAACCCAAACGACATTAGCCATACGGTGATCCATGGACATGGCCGAAGAGGCACGCGAATTCTTCGCGGCAAATCCCGATATTGAAGTACTTGAAGCTTTCGTCATCGACGTGAACGGCGTGCCACGCGGAAAGTGGATCCCGCGGGAGCGCGCGATCGACGTGTTGACCAAGGGCATGGCCATGCCACGTTCGGTCTACGCCCTCGATGTTTGGGGCCGCGACGTCAATGCCGCCGGCCTTGCGGAAGGGACCGGCGATCCTGATGGCATCTGCTTCCCGGTTCCGGGCACGCTATCGCGCGTGACCTGGCTTGCGCGTCCCACGGCACAGGTGCTTCTCCAGATGCACACCCAGGAAGGCGAAAGCTTCTACGCCGATCCGCGTCAGGTGCTCGGTCATGTGCTCGACCGCTTCAAGGCAGCAAAGCTCACTCCGGTCGTCGCGACCGAACTGGAATTCTACCTGATCGACCCCGTGCGCTCGGCCCTCGATCCGGTGCGTCCGCCGAACACCCGTGACGGGCGTTGGCACACCGGTCAGACACAGGTTCTGTCGATCTCCGAACTGCAGGACTTCGAAGAGGTCTTCTACGGGATTTCGACGGCTGCGCGTGCGCAGAACGTGCCCGCCGATACGACGCTGCGCGAAAACGGTCCCGGCCAGTACGAGATCAACCTCAATCACGTGCCGGACGCGCTGGCGGCTGCCGACTACGCGGTGCTCCTCAAGCGCATCGTCAAGGGCGTGGCCCGCGCCAACGATCTCGACGCCACCTTCATGGCAAAGCCCTATGGCATGCAGGCCGGTAGCGGCATGCATGTGCATTTCTCGATCCTCGATGAAGAGGGCCGCAACATCTATATCGGCGAGGACGGCCCTTCAGAAGCGCTGTTCCACTCCGTGGGCGGGCTTCTGGAAAGCATGGGCGAAAGCATGGCGATCTTCGCACCCCACCAGAACTCCTATCGGCGCCTGCGTCCTTCTGAACATGCGCCGACCTACGCCTCGTGGGGCTTTGACAACCGCTCGGCTGCGGTGCGCGTCATCACCGCGTCGAAGCCAGCGACCCGCATCGAACACCGCGTCGCGGGCGCCGACACCAATCCCTATCTGGTTCTTGCGATGATCCTGTCGGCAGCTCTTGCCGGCATGAAAGAGAAGCTTTCGCCGGGTGGCGCAATCTCTGGTGACGACCATGCGGTCAGCCATGAACCGCTGCCGACCAACTGGGACTATGCGCTGCAGCGTTTCGCCAAATCGAGCTTCGCCTATGCGGCCCTCGGCCCGAAATATCGCAGCCTTTATACCGCCTGCAAGCAGCAGGAACTCTCGGAGTTCTCGCTACGCGTCACAGACGTCGAATACGACGCCTACATCCGGACTGTGTGAGGTAAAGCCATGACAAAGTCGATCGGACCAAATCCCGGCCATGCGGCCACCTATTATGCAGCCTCTGCCCGCGACAAGCGCGTGCGCCCGAAGCTTGACGGCCAGCATACTGCCGATATCTGCATAATCGGCGCCGGCTTTACCGGCATTTCGGCGGCTCTCGAGCTCTCCGAAAAGGGCTATGCCGTCATCGTTCTCGAAGGCGATCGCATCGGCTTCGGCGCTTCGGGTCGCAATGGCGGCCAGATCGTGAATGGCTACAGCCGCGATCTGGAAACCATCGCCCGCCGCTATGGCCACGAAAAGGCCGATCGGCTCGGCGAGATGTCGCTCGAGGGTGGGCGGATCATCCGCGAGCGGGTGGCGAAATACGGGATCGAATGCGATCTCGTCGACGGCGGCTTCTTCGCAGCCTTCACCGACAAGCAGGTCAAGGAGATGGCGGACGTCCGGGCGCACTGGATGAAGCATGGCCATGACGGGCTGGAGATGGTTTCCAAAGCCGAGGTCGCAAAGTATGCGAAGACCGACCGTTATGTCGGCGGCATGATCGACCGTCACGGCGGCCACATCCACCCGCTCGACCTGGTGCTCGGCGAGGCGGCTGCCGCCGAAAGCCTCGGCGCCAAGATCTTCGAAAATTCGAAGGTCGTGCATCTCGACACCGGCCCTCAGCCTTTCGTCTGCACCGAGGGCGGGATCGTCAAGGCCAAGCATATCCTCGTATGCGGGAACGCCTACATGGCCGGCATCGCGCCGAAGGTGACCGAGAAGATGATGCCGGTTTCCAGCCAGGTGATGGCGACGGAGCCGCTCGATCCGAAGCTGATCGAGGAACTGCTGCCGTCCAACTATTGCGTCGAAGATGCGAACTACGTCCTCGACTACTACCGGCGCACGGCCGACAACCGCCTGCTTTACGGCGGCGGCATCGGTTATGGCGGCCAGGATCCGAAGAACCTGACGGGCGTCATCCGGCCGAACATGCTGAAGACCTTCCCGCAACTCAAGGACGTCAAGATCGACTACGCCTGGAGCGGCAACTTCGCGCTCACGCTGACGCGCATCCCGCATATGGGCAAGCTGTCGGACACCGTCTACTTCTCGCATGGCGACAGCGGCCATGGCGTGACGACGACGCATCTGCTCGGCAAGATCCTCGGCGAAGCCGTGCATGGCCAGATGAGCCGTTTCGACGTCTGGACGTCGCTACAGGCCTATCCCTTCCCGGGCGGCCGCATGTTCCGCGTGCCGTTCACGGCACTTGGAGCCTGGTATTACGGCATGCGCGACCGACTTGGCGTTTAAGGAGAGTAGAGATGACCCGCACCGTCACTGTCGCCGCCACCCAGATGGCCTGCTCCTGGGATTTGCCCTCCAACATCGCCCGGGCCGAGAAGCTCGTGCGCGAGGCAGCATCGAAGGGAGCGCAGATCGTCCTGATACAGGAGCTGTTCGAAGCCCCCTATTTCTGCCAGGACCAGATCGCGGAATTCTTCGATCTTGCCAAGCCGGCCCATGACAACGCCTTGATCGAGCACTTCGCCGCACTGGCCGAGGAGCTCAACGTCGTCATACCGGTCAGCTTCTTCGAAAAGGCCGGGCAGACCTTCTTCAACAGCGTCGCCATCGTCGATGCGACCGGTGATGTGCTCGGCATCTATCGCAAGAGCCATATCCCCGACGGTCCTGGTTATACCGAGAAGTTCTACTTCTCGCCGGGTGATACCGGCTTCGAGGTCTGGGAGACCCGCCACGCTACGATCGGCGTCGGTATCTGCTGGGACCAGTGGTTCCCGGAAGCAGCCCGCGCCATGGCGCTGCAGGGGGCGGAACTCCTGTTCTATCCGACCGCCATCGGTTCTGAACCGCAGGATTCAAGCCTCGACAGCTCGGGCCACTGGCAGCGCGTGATGCAGGGCCATGCCGCGGCAAACGTCATGCCCGTCATCGCCTCCAACCGGATCGGCAAGGAAGACGGCCGCAAGGGGACGTCGCTCACTTTCTACGGTTCGTCCTTCATCTGCGACCAGACCGGGGCGATGGTGGCGACTGCCGACCGGGAGACGGAGACCGTCCTGACCGCAACCTTCGACCTCGACGGCATAGCCCGCCAGCGTGCCAGCTGGGGACTGTTCCGCGACCGTCGTCCGGAGCTTTATGGCCCGCTGATGGGCTACGAAGGCTGAGCCTCGGACTTCAGGCATCAAGACCAAGACCCTTGAGGGCGTCGGCGACGATGCCCTCGACCGGTTGATCGATGGACACCGTGACCACACCCGGTTCCCCGGTCGGCACTTCGAGTGTGGCAAGCTGGCTGTCGAGCAGCGTCAGCGGCATGAAATGGCCGGTGCGGGCGCCCATGCGGCGGCCGAGCAATTCTCGCGATCCTTCGAGATAGACGAACGAGAGACGAGCGTCGGTCGCGGCGCGCAGGTGGTCGCGGTAGACCTTCTTCAGCGCAGAGCAGGAGACGACGATCCCCTCGCCGCGTGCCAGGGCATCTGCCATCCGCTCGCCAATCACCTTCAGCCAGGGCCAGCGATCCTCGTCGGTCAGCGGCGTTCCGGCGGCCATCTTCGCGACATTGCTTTCAGGATGGAGAGCATCGCCTTCGTTGAAGGGGAGCCGGAGACGGGATGCGAGCGCCTCGCCGACTGAGGACTTTCCACAGCCACTCACGCCCATGACGATCACCGCCTTGGTGGCAGCGTGCATGTTTTCCTGCGGCATTCTCTTCCTCTTCCTGCACCCTTCTCCAAGGGCCGCGACAATAGGAAGGTTCAGGCGAAATGCAATCCGCTCCTGCTTGCCGCATCACGGGCGGCACTGCGCTCTTTTACTGGCCGCAGCTCCCCCCGGATGGATGCCGCGATCTTCTCGGCCATCATAATGACGGGGGCATTGGTGTTGCCGCCGATCAGGCGCGGCATGACGGAAGCGTCCACGACGCGCAGGCCCTCGATGCCGTTGAGCCTCAAGGCAGGGTCCACGACCGCGCCCTCGTCCGAGCCCATGCGGCAGGTGCCGACGGGATGGTAGATGGTATCGGCGCGGGCGCGGATTGCGGCATCCAGTTCCGCATCGGACTGACCGGCCGGATAGAGTTCCGCACCGCGATACTTGTTGAGGGCGGGGGCGCCCATGATCTCGGCCATCATCCGGGCCCCCTTGCGCAAGGTCTCCATGTCGCGCGGGTCGGAGAGGAAAGCAGGATCGATCAGCGGGGATGCCGAGGGATTGGCGTTTGCCAGGCGCACCGTGCCGCGGGAATGCGGACGCAGCACGCAGACGTGGCAGGAGTAGCCGTGGCCCCAATGCATCTTGCGCACGTGATCGTCGACCATGGCAACAAGGAAATGCAGCTGGATGTCGGGCCGATCCAGGGAGGGGTCTGTCTTCAGGAATGCTCCCGATTCCGCGCAGGTGGATCTGAGATGTCCCATGCGCTCGGTGCGCCACTCGTTTGCGGCGGAAAGGAGATCTCGTGTCGCCGTGATACCCATGCCGAACATGTCGGTGTCGGGCGAGCGGAAGATCATGGTGTAGTCGAGGTGGTCCTGAAGATTGCCGCCGACTTCCGCGCGGTCCAGCACCACGGGAATGCCGAGGGAGGCCAGGTGATCGGCTGGGCCGATGCCGGAGAGCATCAGGATCTGCGGCGATTGCAACGCGCCCGCGGAGAGCAGCACTTCGCGGCTGGCATGGACAATTCGCTCTTCCTTGCCGAAGCGGTAGGCCACGCCAACCGCCCTGCCCCGCTCGACGATGATACGCGACACGTGCGCGTCGGTCACGACGGTCAGATTGCGGCGCGTCATCACATCGTGGAGATAGGCCGCCGCAGCCGAACAGCGCTCGCCGCGCTTCGGACCGTTCCAGAACTGGGTGGCCTGGTAGACGCCTGCCCCTTCCTGAAGCGGACCGTTGAAATCGTCGTTCGGGCGATGCCCCTTTTGCTCGCAGGCCTTCAGGAATGCTTGATTGATGGGGCGTATCCAGTTCTGGTCGCAGACCTGCAAGGGGCCGCCGCGCCCGTGAAGCTCGTCGGCGCCGCGAATATTGTCTTCGGCCTTCTTGAACCAGGGCAGCACATCGGCCCAGGACCAGCCTTCGCAGCCGAGAGCCGCCCACTCATCGTAATCCTTCGCATGGCCACGCACATAGAGCATGGCGTTGATCAGGCTCGATCCGCCGAGACCCCGGCCGCGCGGCTGGTAACCGCGACGTCCGTTGAGGCCCGCCTGCGGCACGGTCTGAAAGCGCCAGTTGCCGCTTTTCACATGGCCCGGCACCACGGCTGCCGCGGCCATGGGTACGCGTGCAAAGATGCCGCCACCCCGCCCACCGGCTTCGAGCAGGCAAACGGTGACCGACGGATCCTCGCTCAGACGCGCGGCCAGTACGGAACCCGCCGACCCGCCGCCGATGATGACATAATCGTACATGCTCTCCCCCCAGAGACCCGTACCCGCCCTGCATTTCCGCTGCGACTACATTAATCAGACTTAAACTGCCGTGAACGTAAGCGTAGCATAGCCGCGCGGCGACGCAAGGCAGGGGCAAACGGTTGGGCAGAAACGAAAAACCCGCCTCGCGGCGGGTTGTTCAGACCAAATCTGATAAACCAATCAGGCAGCCGGAGCCGCCGCCACGCGGCGGGGCTGGAGCTCGTCGATGCCGAGCAGGAAGTTGATCTGCGGGCGCGCCTTGACGAGATCGTCGATCGTGTATTCCGAGAGCACGTCGAAGAAGGCATTGAGCGCCTTGCGCAGCGCGGAATTCAATCCGCAGCTGTCGATCAGGGGACATTCGACATCACCGTCGTCCTCGAAGCACTCCGCCATGGCGAAGCTGTCTTCCGTGACCTTCACGACATCGAACAGGGTGATCTTGTCGGCAGCGCGTCCGAGACGAACACCACCATTGCGGCCACGCACCGTTTCGACCAGACCGGCCTTGTTCAACGGCTGCAAAATCTTGAAGAGGAAGAGTTCAGAGACGCCGTAAGCCCTGGCGATTTCCGGAATGCGGCTCAGCTGATCGCTGTTGGCGGCGCAATACATCAGCATGCGCACGGCGTAATTTGTCTGCTTTGTCAAACGCATGCACGATTCCTCTGTTTTCTGAGGGCTTATATAGCGTCTTTTGCAGTTTTGAACAATTCCAAAATACTCAAGTTCTCACCTCACGTGTCCGTGATTAAAGTCGACTACAATTGACAGCTTAAATCAATTCATGATTATGCGCCTCAACAATCCAAGAGGGAGGCTTTGCCATGACATCGATCCGTACACTCGCGCTCGGCGCCGTTTCCGTTCTGGCCCTTTCGGCCGGCGCGGCTCTCGCCGACGGCGAGGTCAATATCTACTCCTACCGCCAGCCGGAACTGATCCAGCCGCTGATGGACACCTTCACCAAGGAAACCGGCATCAAGACGAACGTGCTCTTCCTCGACAAGGGCCTTGTTGAGCGCATCACGGCCGAAGGCGCCAACTCGCCGGCAGACGTGATCCTGACGATCGACATTGCCCGTCTGACGGAAGCCAAGGACGGCGGCGTCACCCAGCCGCTCAACGACGAAGACATCAACAAGCAGATTCCGGCTCAGTATCGCGACCCGGAGGGCAACTGGTTCGGTCTGACGACCCGCGGCCGCGTGATCTACTCTTCGAAGGACCGTGTCTCGGAAGATGCGATCACCTATGAAGAGCTGGCCGACCCGAAGTGGAAGGGCCGCATCTGCATGCGTGACGGCCAGCACGCCTATAACATCGGCCTCTTCGCCTCGATGGTCGCCCATCACGGCGCCGAATATACCGAAAAGTGGCTCGCCGGCCTCAAGCAGAACCTGGTGAAGAAGCCCGACGGCAACGACCGTGCCCAGGCCAAGGCGATCCATGCCGGCGAGTGCGATCTCGGTCTCGCCAACACCTATTACCTCGGTCTGATGATGACCAACGAGAAGGAGCCGGAAGAGAAGGAATGGGCGGCTTCCGTCAAGGTTCTCTTCCCGAACACCGCCGATCGCGGCACGCATGTCAACATTTCCGGCATGGCGCTCACCAAGAATGCTCCGAACAAAGACAACGCCGTCAAGCTGATGGAATTCCTGGCTTCGGACGAAGCCCAGACCATCTACGCGGAGCAGGTCTTCGAATATCCGGTCGGCCCGAACGCGAAGGCTTCCGAGATCGTTGCCGGCTTTGGCCCGATCAAGGCTGACCCGCTGCCGCTCTCCGAAATCGCTGCAAACCGCAAGACGGCTTCCGAGCTGGTTGACAAGGTCGGGCTGAACGAAGGTCCGACGCAGTAAGTCTCGGCAGAAACCACACGAAGCAGAAGGGGCGGTTCATGACCGCCCCTTCTTGCATTTGTGCTTTCGTTGCCGACGCCCGGCGCCAGCTCTCAGCCGCTGATCAGGACCCGCCGGCACCGATTGCCTTTGCGTGATCGTCGATCGCCTTGCGGCGTTCTGCTGTGCCTGGATGGGTGGAGAGGAAGGATGATTCACCATCCAGACCGAGCTTTTCCTCCAGCCGTGCAAAGAAACGACCAATTGCGCGCGGATCGCGCCCCGCCTTGCTCATGAGCTCGACCGAGATGCGGTCCGCCTCGTTTTCCGCATCTCGCGAATGGGAAAGCGACATGAGGGCAGCACCATTGGTGAGGATGTCCTCGCCGGCAGCGCCGACGTCACCGGCAATCAGCATGATCAGGCCGGCCATGCCCGCGGCGCGGTAGAGTTGGCGCAGCGAATGCTCCTCCTCCACATGTCCGATCTCGTGCGCGAGAACGCCGATGATCATGTCCATATCGCCCTCGGTGAGCTCTACAAGTTCATCGGTGATGACGAGGGTTCCGTCCGGCAAGGCAAAAGCGTTCGGGCCGATTGCCCCGCCCTGGCGGAAATTGAGGTTGTAACCGGCCACACCGCGGGAGGAGAGAGCCGCGACCTGGTTGAAGGCATCCCGGATCTCGGTCTGGCGGGCTTCCGGAAGTTCGGTCTCGCTGAAGATCGCCTGATCGAGAGACAGCAGCGTGCCGCTTGCCATCCACTGCGTCACCGCCGGCGGCGTGACCAGCACGGCCACTTCGACCAGCGCCGGCAGCGCATAGCGATAGACGAGCCCCGCGAGCAGGAAGACGGCGACCACGAAGGCCAGCAGGCGCGGATGGAAGCGCTCCAGTTCGTGCACGAAGCCGGTCTTTCCATGCCGCTTCAACCAGGAATCAACGGCGTCGTTGTCCTCGGTCTCGAACATCGAGGTATCGGCAAAGGTGATGCGGCGCGGTACGCGTCCGACGCGGGCGGAAATCTCCGTCCGCGCCAAGTCCCCGAGGGAGACCGGGTCGCCGCCGGCCACAAGCCGGACATAGAGCGTCTTGCCCTGAGCGAGCAGGACCGCCGGTTCCGAACGGCTGGAACCGGGCGGATGCCAGCGGCCCGAGGCAATGGGCTTGTCGTCAGAAGCCAAAGTCGAACCCTTCAAGATCGAGGTATTCCGCCGTCACGGCCGAGCCGGAGGCCTGCATCGAGGATACCACATCGTCGAGTTCGCCATCGACGACGATGCCGGAATGCTCGATCACATAGCGGTGCTCGCGCACGGCCGCCCAGGGCCGCATCAGGCTCAGCGTCAAGACGGTGACGACCAGGTTGGACACGACGATCCAGAAATAGCGCAGACGGCCAAGATCAGAGAAGAGGCTATGACGGCCATCGAAGCGGGTCGCGTTCATGACGACGTTGCGGACACCGATACGGTAGAAGATCGCGGCGATACCCCAGAGCAGGAAGGTGGGGATCAGAGCACCGTAGATGGCGAGGATCAACTGAATTTCCGGATCGGCAGCAGAATCCTGAGCGCCTTCCGCGCCATAGAAGGCAAAGATGCCGATCACCGCACCGATGGCGCCGCCCACCAGCATCAGGAGAAATGCCGGCAGCCAGACGCGATAGAGCGCGCCGATCTTCGGATCGGTCTCGAAAGCGCGGTCGCCGTAGCGCAGGTTGTTGAAGATGTAGCGGTAAAGCCAGCGGCTGGCGAAGGGCGCCAGAATTCCGAGCGAGAAGAAGGAGACGAGACCGCCGACAATGATTGCGAAGAAGGCGCCACCGGTCTTGCCGATGAAATCGAAGCGGATGTTGCGATAGCTCGTGACGCGCGCACTGAAGCGCAGGCTGCGCATGACGATCCAGGGGAGCAGGACCAGCATCAGCAAAGCCAGGATGCCGCCTGCAATCGGGCTGAAGGTGAGCAGCACATTGTAAGCAATGATGTAGCCGAAGACGATCGCACGACCGATGAAAACCTGCAGGCCCTTGGCATGGTAGTCGAAGGAGTGACCGTCGACGAAGGAGTTGCCGTAGAAATAGCGGTTACGGCGGACTTTGGCCCAGGCCGAATAGATGCCAACCGTAATGATGGTCAGCAGAATGTTGACGATCCAGATGCCGAAATACTCACCGGCGCTGCCGCGAAACTCGCCGCGGCGCAGATTGACCGCCCGGCCGAAAACTGCCTGTTGCATGAAAAAGTCCCTCATGAAATCAAAACTGGCGTGCCGCTATCCCCGGCGACACCCCGCTGCACATTGATCATGAGACAGTCACGCACTCAAGTGCGCTAGGACACTTCCGAAACGCGGACTATGTTTCGTTGATCTCGATGCACCACCATTTTGGCCGACCACCCTTGTAGGAATGATAGGTCGGTCGGAGATCGGCGGCGCTTGTGCGATCGAAGGCACCGAGCAGGAGAGCGACCGTCGGCTGATCGTCGATCGCGCCGAGCGAGGAGCCGCAGGCCGAACAGAAGGCGCGCGAGGAAAAATCCGAGGAACGCCATGTCGACGGCACACCGCCGGGGCCGACCCAGCGGACGGCTTCGCGCGGAAACTCCACCCAGGCTGCCGTGAGGCTGCCTGTATGGCGCTGGCACATCTTGCAAGAACAGGTGTGTGGCTTGGCGGCCGGCGCATCGGCCTCGAAGCGGATCGCCCCGCAAAGGCAGCCACCGGTGTGCATTTTCTTCTTCGGCATGTTCAACCCTCCCCGGTGCAGAAGCTATCAAGTGGAAAGAGGCTGACAAGAGAACGCCACCCCATCTTTCGAGGGGTGGCGCGAAAGTGATCGAACTGGTGGGTCGCTTACTTCA